>NZ_JBNHEP010000065.1:0-56769 GCF_050015995.1 Dapis brunnea BLCC-M229
AGTTGAATCTTGCTTACTTCCTGTTTCCTGAAAATTTTTATCTGCTTCGGGTTGCCTATTTCCTGTTCGGGAGTTTCGGTAGAAGTCTAAAGTTAAATCTTGGTTACTTCCTGTTTCCTGAAAATTTTTATCTGCTTCGGGTTGCTTATTTCCTGTTGGGGAGTTCTCCAAGAAGTCTAAGGTTAAATTTCGGTTACTTCCTGTTTTCTGGAAATTTTTATCTGGTTGGGAATGTCTATTTCCTGTTGGAGAGTTCTCCAAGAAGTCTATTTGATTGAGGTAAGATTCTAAAACTTGGCAAGTATTATCAGTAGAACCATCATCAATAATAATAATCTCCCAAAAAGTATAAGTTTGAGTAAAAATACTTTCAATCGCTTTAAGAATATAATCAGCATTATTGAAAGTCGGAATAACTACACTAACCAATGGCAAACCATTTGGCATAATTTTGTTTATTAACAGTTGCCACTCTGGTATTTGATTCAAAGAAACTGAATTAAATGAATAGTTTTCTAGGAAAGCATAATAGTCAAAATAATAAAGCCACTCACAGATAGTTTTAAGCACAGAAACAGGAGAAAATCTTAAAGATTTATACAAATAATCAGCCATTTCAGCAAAGTAGCTAGATTTATATAAACACCAACAATTCCAAATTAGAGAACCGTACCGTAAATCTCTTTCTAAATGTTGAATTTCTGGAGGGAGATTAGGGTTAGAAAAAAGTTCATCTAAAATTTTTTCTTCTACTTCTGTTTGAGCAAGTAAATTTCGCGTCATATTACCACCATGTTGACGATAACAGACCGCAACTTTAGGAAACCAAGTGGCTTGACAACCTGCTAAAGCTAATTGAATTACAATATCAAAATCTTCTAGTCTGCGTAAATTTTCATTAAACCCATTTACTCTTTCCAACCATTTTTTCCGAAACATCATGCCACTAGGATTAGTAGCTTTCCATTTTAACCAACTTACTAAGTCTAATTCTGGAGACTTATGCCAAGGTTCAACATCTTGAATTTTTTCTCCTTTTTCATTCACAACCCGCCACCCACTTTGTACCAAACCTATATTTGGTTGAGCATCGAAAATAGCTACTTGTTCTTGAAGTTTATAACAGAGAAATAAATCATCAGCATCCAGGAGGGCAATTAATTCTCCTTTTGCCATTTTTATGCCTTGGTTACGAGTAGAAGATAATCCTTTATTTTCTTGATAAAAATAACGAATTTTTTTCATGTACGGCTGCAATACTTGATGGGTATTATCTGTGGAACCGTCATTTATAACAATAATTTCATAGTCAGTATAGGTTTGATTTAAGACACTTTCAATTGCTTGGGCAATGTAGAGTTCACAATTATAAACAGGAATAATTACGCTTACTTTTGGATTCAGAAAAGTTTGTGACATGATGGTTATATATTTTTAATTTAGCTACTCTTGTTTTGCTATTCCCTAGAAAAAGAAAAAGAAAGATAGTAAGTATTTAGCTTCTAGCTGACAATAAAATAAGTTAATAATACTATAGCTAATAGCTGAGTGCTGTTTGGGCATAATTCCGCAAGAAATGCTTACGAAAGATATTTTTCGCTTGTATGGATTTGGTGATTAAACTCCTATTTATAATACATCCAGTTACTCAATATATTTGATGCTAAAATTATCAATCATCTTAGCTTGACTATCAACTTATTAATAAATTCAAACATTACCAATATTTATCACAGTATGGGAGCATAAATTATTGAAAATTTTGAAATTACTAAAGGTAGTTGAGAAAATTTGCCACGGGGAAAAAGTAGATTGGAAAATGGAGAGTATATAAGAGGCAATGGTAATTTAGTCTAATTAAAATAATGTAACCATTCAGGTGTGAGCTAACCTCCTGTGGAGGAACTGCTTTATCAGCCATAAGCTAATGGGTGCATCTCATATTTATTTGCAAAAATACTTTTTTTCTATTCCCTGTTCCCTGTTCCCTAAAAGCGATAAATTTTTGGCTTTATTCAAATTGAGATGCACCCTGAGCTAATTGGCTTTATTAGAAGTATTATTGACATATCGAGTAAAAATTATTTGATATCAAATTCCTGAAAATTTCCTATTTTTTAGATCCTGATATTAATGCTAAATGCTAACTGAACTCGTCGAATTGAATGGTTACAAAATAACTAACTATCAAAATTAGGAGAATAACAATGGAGCCAAAAATATCTGTAGTTAATCTACATCAAAAAGCAGAAATATATTTGGCTCAAGGAAAATTTGAAGAGGCAATAGCAGTTTGTCACCAAGCATTAGAAATTCAGCCTAATTATTTGGCAGAATGTCATGCTAACTTGGGCAGCATATATGCACAACAAAAACAATGGCAGTTAGCAAATGAAACCAGACATGGAAAATGTTCATCAAAAATAGCATACGTCTTAAAAAAACAGGGTCGTCACAATCAAGTTCGTACTTAGAAATCTCAGAAAAAATTACCACAAGATTGGCTAGAAAAATTTTTTAATTTAACAGGTAATTTGCAAGTTACCTCAAACACTTCAAAAAGTAATATTACTAGGATAAAAGTTTCGGACTCTAGTTACATAAATCTCTTGCCCTCTCAAACAATTGAGCCACAAATTTATCCAAGTTTCCAGGAGAAAAAAGAAAAGTTAGCAGCAGCTTTTGTTGCAATAGTGTCAGAGGGAAAAGGATGTGTTGATTTAGGAACAACTGTAGTTATTACTTCAGATAATAAAGTTGTCACAGATATTGCAACAAGTTGTGCTGAAATAATCATATCTTCCTCTCAATTACCCCCAGTTTACGAAATTAATGGAACTGTGGCTTTTTTACCAGTAAATCTGGGAATAAATAATTACTTCCACTGGATGTTTGATGTATTTGTCAGAATAGATTTATTACGAAGAAGTAATCTGATGTCTACTATAGATATAGATAAGTTTGTTTTTACTCACTGTAGTAAAAAGTTTCCAAAAGAGAGCATAGAAGTTTTGGAAATATCTCCGGAAAATGTCATAGAAGCTCGCTTATTTCCTAAAATCAAAGCTCGGGAATTAATAGTTCCTTCATTAATGGGTAAGCAAGGTAGTCTTAGGGTGACAAAATGGAACTGTCGTTTTTTAAGAAGTTTATTTTTAAAACCCGAAAATATTGGTAAATTAACTAGAAAACAAGAACGTATATACATTAGCAGGAAGCTGACACCATACCGGAGAATTATCAATGAAGAAGAGGTAGTTAACTTACTAGAAAAATTAGGTTTTATTACTGTGACTCTAGAATCAATTTCAGTAGCGGAACAAGCGTCACTTATGTCAGGTGCTAAAATAATAATTTATCCTCACACTGCAGGACTGGCAAATCTAGTCTTTTGTAATCCAGGAACTAAGATAATTGAAATTTTTTCTCCAAAATTTATTAATTCTATATACTGGCAGCTTAGTAATATATGTCGCTTGTCACACTACCACTTAATGTGTGAAGATTATGAGGATGATAACTCAATAAAGTATCCTTGGGGACCCGATATTATTGTTAATTTAGAGCGACTACTAAAAATCCTGAAACTAGCAGGAGTTTAATCAGTAGATAAACATGAATTATCAAAGATTTGTATTAGATTTATATCAAGAAGCTGAATCTTGCTTTGCCCAAGAAAAATTATATGAAGCAGAAATTATCTGTGACAAAATAATTGAGATACAACCAGACTTTGCTCCTGCTTATAATACTCTGGGAAAAGTTCTACAAGCAATGGGTAAATTAAACTTGGCAAAAGAGAATTATCAACAAGGGATTTCGATAAATCCAAATCTAGTAGAAGCTTATACTAATTTAGGTAATTTACATTCCCAACAAAAACAATGGTCTCTAGCAATTACAAGTTATAGTCAGGCACTTCATTTAAACAAAAATCAAGCAGAAATTTATCCTAAATTAGGAGAAGCATTACTGCAATTAGAAAAATGGGATGAAGGGGCCATTACATATAGAAAAGCAACAGAACTAAATCCAAATTTTCCTTGGTCTTACCACAAATTGGGAGAAGCATTACTGCAATTAAAAAAATGGGATGAAGCTATTATTGCCTACAGAAAATTTATTGAACTAAATCCAAATTTTCCTTGGTCTTACCACAAATTAGGAACAGCTTTATTGGAACTAGAAAAATGGGATGAAGCTATTATTGCCTACAGAAAATTTATTGAACTAAATCCAAATTTTCCTTGGTCTTACCACAAATTAGGAACAGCTTTATTGGAACTAGAAAAATGGGATGAAGCTGTCAAAGTTTATCGTCGTGCTATTGAATTAAAGCCTGATTTATATTTGCCTTACAAAAATTTAGGGGATGCTTTAATGCAATTATCAAAATACTCCGAAGCAGTAACAGTTTATCGCCAAGCCATAGAAATAGACCCCTATAAAGATGTAAGTTACAATAATTTAGGTAATGCTTTAGTAAAACTTGAAAGATATTCAGAAGCAGTAGTAGTTTACCGTCAAGCTACAAAAATTCATCCTCATTACTCTGTATTTTATAATCAATTAGCAACAGCATTAGTTAGATTAGCCGAAGTAGAAAAAACTAGAAAATTTGATATTTATACTGAAGCTGCTTTCTGTTATCAAACTTTAATCAAATTTCAATCTAAGCAAAGAGAAAATTATCATAAATTAGGAGATATTTTCCACAAGCAAGGAAAATTTGAAGCAGCAATTGATAGTTATATACAGGCGATAGAATTAAAACCAGATATACCTTGGTCTTATAACAACCTAGGGGAAGTATTAGTTACACTTCAAAGGTGGAATTCAGCAATATTCACCTTTTTAACTGCCTTAAATATTGAGCCAAATATGCCTTGGATATATCAAAAACTCGGAGAAGCGTTAGGACAAATATCTCAAGGGAATTTAGAGAATAAAATTAGTTATTATTATCAGGCAATACAAAATTATCAGACAGAGATAATTAACTCTAAATTAGTGCTGAGTCTACCGCGAAATTCAGACTTATATCTATATTTAGGAAATGCTCTGACAGAAAAAGAGCAATATAAAGGAGCAGTAATTATTTATAATATGGCTCTACAACTGAAGGTAAACGATCGAGAGATTACAAATAAACTCCAGAAAACTTTAGACAAACAAGTTGAGTTAGAACGAGAAGTCGAAAGATGTCGTACAGCTATTAAACAAAACCCAAAATCTTCTAAATTTTACTATGATTTAGGAATATCTTTAACTCGACAAGAAGAGTGGGAACAAGCAAGTCTAGCTTTCCTCAAAGCTATTAAGTTAAAACCCGAAACAAATTGGTCTTATAGTCGTTTCTGGAATTACTTAAAACAGTCAGATAAACTGCAAGAAGCAGTAAATTTTTACCGGAGAATTCTGCAAAAGAAACCAGACTCTATTTTCTCTAACTTAAATTTAGGAGAAGTTTTGACTGAACAAGGAAAAATAGATGAAGCTATTACTTCTTATCGGACAGCTTGTTACCAGCAAAGTTTAAAATATCATCCTAGTTTTGTGAACAAATATTGGCATCAGGAAAAAGTAGCACATCCTAACTTTATTATTATTGGTACTGGCAAAAGTGGCACTACCTCCCTATATAATTATCTGACTCAACATCCTCAAATTTTACCTGCCATTAAAAAAGAAATATATTTTTGGTCTAGATACTTTGATAAAGGAATAGATTGGTATTTAGCTCATTTTCCTCCCATTCCAGAAAAAACAAAATTTTTAACTGGAGAAGCAACTCCTACCTATATTAATAGTTGGCATACTCCAGAAAGACTATTTAGTATTTTTCCTAAAATTAAACTGATTGTAATTTTGCGAAACCCAGTAGATAGAGCAATTTCTCACTATTATCACGAAGTTAGATTAAAGATGGAAAATAAATCTTTATCAGAAGTAATTTATTCTCAATTAGAAAGACTGCAAAAAATTCCAGAATCTTCCCTTCAAGAAGCTTACTGGAATCATATATCTTATTATGTGAGTTATGGAGTTTATGTTGAATTTATCAAAAAATGGATGACTATTTTTCCCAGAGAACAATTCCTCATTTTGAGGAGCGAAGAATTTTATCAAGAACCAGAAACTACGATGGAAAAAGTTTTTAATTTTCTTGATTTACCAAAACATCAGCTCCAGAATTATCAAAAATTAAATTCTGGGTCTTATCCTAATATTCCTCCATTAATTTACTCCACTTTAAGTGATTATTTCCAACCCTATAATCAAAAACTTGAAGAGTATCTAGGCATCAAATTTAATTGGGAATAATCATTTGTAAGCATTCAGCATTCAGCAGTCAGCTATTAGCTATTAATTCATTGCTTGATAAGCAGGAATTAGTCTTAAGAAAATTAAAATAAAAAAACTGACATTGATCAACAGAAGTCTATATTCATTATTTATAAAACAGCTAAAAGCTGACTGCGAATTAGCTGTTTTTATACCGCACAACTTCGTTTTCATATTCCGTAAGAAAACGCTGTGCGACATGAATGCGGAGGATTTCGGCACAGAAATACTTACTTTCCTTTTTTCCTATTGATTAACTTATTCTGATTCATAAAATTATATTCTGAATTCTTCTGTCTGACTCCTATAATCAAATTTACTGTAAACATTCAGACTTTAGCTATGAGTCATTAACTCATTATTTTGTCAGGAGGAATTAGTATCCAAGAAGAATTCAAAGTTATTCAGAAAAAGTTCATCAGCTAACCTTAGTAGTTATTACTTTCACTCATCCGAATACTGACTAGTAATAGCTTCTTAATGGTAAGCATTCAGCAGTCAGCTATCAGCTATTAGCTATTAATTGATTGCCTGATAAGCAGGAATTAGTTTCCAAGGAGAATTCAAAGTTATGTTTGTGCAGCATTCTACAGGAAAGAATAAAAATCATTAGCTAACCGAAGTCAAGTTAAGTGCTTAGGCAAAATTATACCAAATTCAAAAAAGGCTGTTACATTCTAATTTGTAATTTATTCCTACATTTGAATACTTGATGGTTTGCATTCATTGTCAAAATTAAACTTTTTTCCTCCATTTTTTGTCTATTTATCTTTCCTGATTCCGGCGCTCCGTATTTTCTTTTACCTTTTCTGTTACTGTAGCAATATTTTATGAAAATGGTATTAATTACCTAATTTTATTCCCTATAATTTTTACAGCATTAGATTTTTAGCTGTAAAATATGTGTAATTAATTTTGCATAACTACTTATTATGTTAAAAAGCTGAATACTAATAGCTGAATGCTTACTTTTAATCAACCATTTAGCTCACACCATTTCTCCATAAACTTTCGCTGAATATAAAAATCATAATATAGCAATCATATTTCAGTTGTGAGATTTTAGTGGTAATTAGGAGTCAGTCCTCAATCCTCATTCCTCAGAATATAAAAGAGTTTCATTTATCTTAGTCATTCTTAAATTCTATCAAAATCATTCGTGATTGCTATACTTAGTTTAATAAGCTCTAAGCAACAATTATTAAAAGCATTGTTACAGATAAATAGTATCAATACACTCTTAAAGTTAACTAATATACTTTTACCCATACCTTTAAATTTTTGAAAGCTGTCAACTACTTTTTCCTCTTTTAAACCTAATCAAGCTGATAGCTAATAGCCAATAGCTGACCGCTGAATATTTACAATTTACCTGTAAAAAATTACGAAATTTAGATATGTCTTTAAATCAAAATAGTCAAGCTTTAGTATTGCCAAAACCACAATAAGCTGAAACTTACTTATCCCAGGGAAAATTAGAAGCAGCTTATAAAACTTGTCAAAGCATCTTAGCAGATTTACCTAACTTTGTCCCCGCCTACAATACTCAAGGAAAAGTATTACAAGCAATGAGAAAAATAGAATTAGCAATTACCAATTATCGTCAAGCAATACAATTAAATCCCCAACAAATAGAAACCCATAAAATATTAGGAGATATCTTAGTCAAACAAAAACAATTATCTGAAGCGATCGCCTGTTATGAAACAGCTATTAAATACCACCCAAAAGTCTCATTATTTCATCATAAATTAGGGTTAGTCTTCATACAACTAAAAAACTGGGATAAAGCAGTAAACGCTTTCTGTCGTGCAATTCAATTTAATCCCAACTTTCCCTGGTCTTACTATAAATTAGGAGAAGCTTTAATTCAACAAAAAAAATGGCATCAAGCAGTTATTGCTTATCAACGTGCTATTGAAATTAAACCAGACTTATATTGGTCTTATCAACATTTAGGAAATGCTTTAATTAAACAGGGAAAAATAGATGAAGCGATCGTCTATTATCAAGAAATACTTCAACGGCAACCTCACCTCGATCTAATTCATAAATTATTAGCAGATGCTTTAGTCGAAAAAGATGAAATTGATGCAGCAATTCCTAATTATCTCAGAGCTATTCAGTTAAATCCAGATTCTCCTTGGTCTCATATCTGTTTATGGGAAGTCTTCCTCAAAAAAGACCAATGGCATGAAGCAATTATTACTTATCGTCAGGCAATTAAACTGAACCCTAATGCTTTTTGGTTATGGGCTTACTTAGGAAATGCTTTGGTTAAACAAGGAGATTTAGAAACAGCAATTACTTGTTATCAACAAGCTATTAAAATTCAACCAGAAATATATGAAGTTCATAAATTATTAGGAGATGCTTTTGTTAAAAATAATCAGTGGGAAGCTTCAGCAAATTCCTACTTGCAAGCCATTTCCATTAATCCCGAAATTTCCTGGGCAGATAGTGGGTTATCAATACTATTAAATGTCTTACATAAAACGAATAAGTTAGACGAAGCTGCAAAACTCTACCAAAAAAAAATTGAACTTAATCCCCAATCTATTTTGACTTATATAAATCTAGGACAAATTTTAACTAGCCAAGAAAAAATTGATGAGGCAACTACTTGTTATCAAACTGCTTGTTACCAAAAAATTTTAAAGTCTCACCCTAATTTTGTGGAAAAGCACTGGAATTTAGAACAATTTCAAAAAGCCGTTAGAAAACCAGATTTTTTAATTATTGGAGTAGGCAAAGGCGGAACAACTTCTCTTTATACTTATCTAACTCAACACCCACAAGTTTTACCCCCTATTCTCAAAGAAATAAACTTTTGGTCTGGCAACTTTGCTAAAGGAATAAATTGGTATTTAGCTCATTTTCCTCCCATTCCCAAATCAGAAAATTATTTCACAGGTGAAGCAAGTCCAGGATATTTTGGCAACTTGGAAGCTGCAACTAGAATTTTTAGTTTCTTTCCCAAAATCAAGCTAATTATACTTTTCAGAAATCCTATAGACCGAGCAATTTCTCACTATTATCACTGGGTGAGATTAAATAAAGAAAATCGTTCTTTAGAAACCGCAATAAATTATGAATTAGAGATTCTACAAAATTTTCGGGAGAACTCAAATTTTTGCTTAAATCATTGGCAGCGAAATTTGTATTATTTAGCTCCAGGAGTTTACATAAAATTTTTGGAGAAATGGATGGCTATTTTTCCCAAAGAACAGTTTTTAATTCTCAAAACCGAAGACTTTAATATCAATCCACCAAATGTTATGCAGCAGGTTTTCAAATTCTTAGATTTGCCAGATTATCAAATTCCAGATTATCAAAAATTAAATATAGGTTCTTATCCAGATATCAAAGACACTATCCGGCAAAAAATGGGCGATTTCTTTCAAGATTATAATCATAAATTAGAGTACTATTTAGGTATGAGATTTAATTGGGAAACTTGAGGTAGATGACTAGTACCGCTACGCGGAAGTCAGAATTCAGAATTCAGAATTCAGAAGTTTTGATTAGTAAGGCTTTGAGTATTTTGTCACTGGTCACTTATTTCCGTCATCCTGCACTAGGAGTTAGGAAGAAAATTTCTGGAACAACACTTAGGTGAAAGGGTTACTTTCTCTAACAACTATAAATGTAAGCATTCAGCTCCTAGCAGTCAGCACTTCGGCGTTGCTGAGTGGTAATTATTTTTAGATTAAGTATTAACGCTAAACATAAGTTTTTCAATTTTACCTTCAGCTACTTACCATTACATTTCAGCAACGCCAGCACTTCAGCAAATAATGAATAATTATTTTTAAGGTTAAACGGCTTAAATTTAGCAGTAACTTTTAATTCTCTCTCTATTTCAAAGGTTGCTTTTACCGAATTATTAATTGTTAATAATTAATAATTAAATAATTCTGGTTTAAAGCCTCTCCTTTTAAGGATAAAAAAGCGGTCGTTTGCGGAGCAGTCCGTTAGGATGGGATGCTGAGGAAATCTAGCCATATCCAATCGACCAAGAGAAGAAATAATATTTCCTTAGATTCAATTTCTGTACGGTTAAAACCCGAGGTAATTATCAATTATTCATTATCAATTATCCATTAATGAACTCCTTCTCTTATTAATAGCAGATAACGCATGTCCTCTGTAAAAGACTAGCTAATAGCTGATGGCTGTTTTGCGGAGCATTCCGCAGGAAATGCTTACCTATAAACTGTGCTGAAGCTCTGAAGTGATGCCAAAAATTATTATGAAACGAGTCTTTGAGTTTCTGGATTTATCAAATTGTCAAACCGTTTCATTTTATGAAGCTCCTGAAAAAAAATCGGCGCCTCAAAGGATTTTCGGTTGCATCCCCACAAAAATTTTGATATGATAAAAACTGTAGCGCTTCGTTCACCTATATACATGACTTTTTATTCAACTAAATTCCCTGACTTCAAGACAATCAGGTATTTAGGAATTTCACCTAGAAGCAAGAGGAGAAAATTTTCATTCCCTGAAGCTCTAATACATAAGATAATATGCTTGTTCTTTCCCCGACCGAATCTTTCCATCCATAACTCCTGAGTAGAGAATCACCAACATTTTCATTTTATGAAGCTCCTGAAAAAAATTCGGCGCCTCAAAGGATTTTCGGTTGCATCCCCACAAAAATTTTGATATAATAAAAACTGTAGTGCTTCGTTCGCCTATGTACATGACTTTTTATTCAACTAAATTCCCTGACTTCAAGACAATCGAATATTTAGGAATTTTACTTAGAAGAAATAGTAGAAAGGAAAATCAATCTAAAAGATATTAAATGACTTCTAGATGAAATTTAACTGGGAAACTAGAGATGAACTACTACGAATTAGGAGAAAAATTCCTAAAAGAACAAAAGTGGGAAGAAGCAGTTACTAACTACCGCCAGGCAATAAAACTCAACCCTAATTTTTCTTGGTCTTACTATAAATTAGGGCAAGCTTTAACTCAATTACAAAACTGGGAACAAGCTATTACCACTTACCAAAAAGCTATCAAACTAAATCCTGATTTTCCTTGGTCTTACCATCACTTAGGAAATGCTTTACTGCAACTAGAAAAATGGCAAGAAGCAGTTAACGCCTACCAGAATTTTATTCAACTTAATTCCGATAATTATTGGACTTACCATAAACTAGGAGAAGCCTTATTTAAACTAGGAGAATTTGACCAAGCAATTCTTTCTTATCAAAAAGCAATTCAACTCAATCCAGAAATCAAAGGAACTCATCAAAAATTAGCAGATATTCTCTTTAACGTTGGAAAACTAGAAACAGCAGAAACAGCATATCGTCAGGCAATAAAACTCAATCCAGAAGTAGTTTGGTATCGTCAATGTTTAGGAGATGTTTTACTTAGACAAAAAAGATTAGACGAAGCGATCGCCACTTATTTAGAAGTTGCTCAAATTACTCCTAATCTAACTTGGATGCACCTACAGTTAGGAGATGCTTTTGCCCAACTTAGTCAGTCAAATTTACATCAAACTATCAATTATTATTGCCAAGCTATTAAAAATCCAGACCAATATCCGATTTATCAAAAATCACTATATCTCATCAAAGCAAATCCCGAACTATACCTGAAATTAGGAAATTATCTAGCACAAGAAAATCAAATTCATGGAGCGATAGTTATTTATTACCTGTTGCTAGAAATATTACCCAATCAAATAGATGTTTATCAGCAACTCGCCAAAATATTCCGGCAAAAAATTCAACTAGAACAACAACTAAATTCATTTTATTCTGCCGTTGAAGATGAACAAGATAGTCAATCTTACTATCACCTAGGATTGGCATTAACCAAACAACAAAAATCCTTAGAAGCTACCATTGCTTACCATCGTGCTATAGAACTTAACCCTGATTTTGCTTGGTGGTCTGATATTCGTCTGTGGGAAACTTTTCAGAAGCAAGATAAACTCCAAAAAATAGTTAATTTATTTCAAAAATTTATTGATTCTCCAAATAACTCAATTTGTCGTTATCTCAACTTAGCTGAAGCTCTAACTCAAGTAAATAGAAATACCGAAGCAATAGAAATTTATCAAACTGCCTCTCAACAACAAATTAAACAAAACTATCCTAACTTTTTTCTAAAATCCCAAAATTTAGCTCAAATCTCCACGCCAAATTTTATCGTAATTGGAGTTAAAAAAGGAGGAACTACATCTATTTATCATTATCTAATTCAACATCCACAAATTTTACCAGCGATTAAAAAAGAAATTGATTTTTGGTCTTTCTATTTCCATAGAGGTTTAGATTGGTATCGGGCACATTTTCCACCAATTCCAGAGTCAGAAAAATTCTTAACTGGAGAAGCAAGTCCTAGTTATTTTGATGCTCCATATATTCCCCCTAGACTATTTCATTTTTTCCCGAAAGTTAAATTAATTGTTCTATTAAGAAATCCAGTAGATAGAACTATCTCTAACTATTATCACGAAGTACGTTCAAACGCAGAGAATATGTCTGTTGAAGAGGTAATTAATTCTAGACTGGAAAAACTGATAAAAATTTCATCTAGTTTGCTCAAAGAAAAAGATTATTGGAATTATCAGGGAGATTATATAGCTTCTAGCGTCTATTTAGATTGGCTGAAGAAATGGTTGAATATTTTTCCTAGAGAACAGTTGTTAATTTTGCCTAGTGAAGAATTTTATAGTGACCCTAAAACTACAATGAAGCAAGTTTTCAATTTTTTAGGTTTGCCAGATTATCAAATACAAGATTATCCAAAATTAAATTCTGGTTCTTATTCATCTATTAGTGAGTCACTTCGACAAAAATTGAACGATTATTTTGAGCCTCATAATCAACGTTTAGAGGAATATTTAGATATGAAATTTAATTGGTAGAAGCAAGGAAGAAGAAATAAGGAAAAAGAAAGAAAGAAGGAGGAGTAAACATTGAAAAAAGAAAAAAGGTAATTTCAGTTATCAGTTAGCCTCCTATGGTCGTAACTGCGTTAACAGTACCTCTAGCTGTTTGCGCAGCATGACCTAGGAAAGCTTCGGGATTGAAATAATTCTCTTTTCTCAGGTTTAGACACAAAATTGGCACAATATCTTATGTACAGGGTATGATACCAAATCTATGAAATAACGCAAGCTCGTAAAATAATTTGTCACAATCTTGACATCCTCCCCGGCCTAAAGGCGCGGGGATTCCTACCGAGCCGTAGCTCCTCGGCGAGTTGACGTTTCACAGGCTGCTGCTACTTTGGCAGTAGTCTTCTGCTTGCCTCCACGTCCGTTTAATGTCTCGGACTGCCCGCCCGCGACTAATATATTTATTGCTGCATTTTCATCACGATCATGTTTGGCACCACAGTTGAGGCATTCCCACTCTCGCACTTGAAGGTCTAATTTGCCTCCACGAAAACCACAACAACTGCATTTTTGGCTGGTTGGCTCCCAACGATTAATTACTCTGAAATTACGACCATATTTTTCTGCTTTTCCTTCTAAAAAAGTCCTGAATGTTCTCCATCCTAAATCTGATATGGCTTTGGATAATTTGCGGTTTTTCACCATGCCAGATACATTCAAATCCTCTAAAACAATTGTTTGGTTTTCGCGAATTATTTTAGTAGAGAAATTATGCAGAAAATCTCTCCTTGTATCTTTCAGTTTGGCATGAAATTTAGCCACTCTCAATCTAGCCTTTTCATACCTTTTAGATCCTTTAGTTTTTTTAGATAATGATTTACTTAACTTTCGATATTTTTCAATCCGTTTCTTTAGCGGTTTTGGTGCATCAACTTTTTCTCCATTACTCAAAGTAGCAAAAGTTTTAATGCCTAAATCTATACCTACTGAATTATCAGTTTGAGGTAATATTTCTGGTTGTATTTCTACTACAAAACTGAGAAAATACCTATTAGCTGAATCTTTAATTACTGTGACTGATGATGGAGCAGCAGGTAAATCCCTAGACCAAACAATTTTAAGCTTTCCAACCTTAGCTAAGTAAACTTTGTCCTGGTGTATTTTAAATCCCCTTAAGGTAAACCTAGCAGTCTGTTTTGATTTCCTGCTTTTGAATTTAGGAGGTTTTACAGGTCTACCTTTTCTCTTGCCTTTTGTAGAACTGAAAAAGTTTTGATAAGCCTGGTTTAAGTCATTCAAAGATTGCTGTAATGGTACAACTGAAACTTCACTTAACCACTCCCTATTTTCAGCCTTTTTGGCTTGAGTAATAAACTGTTTTTGCAGTTCACAATTACTAGGTTTCTTTTCTTGGGATCTATACTTTTCTTGACAATAAGCTAGACTATCGTTCCAAACAACGCGAACACAACCAAATAGCTTTGCTAATCGGTATTTTTGTCCTGGTGTTGGATATATACGGTACTTAAATCTAGCTTTCATAATCAAACTTTAACTGACAATATAATAACATATTTAATGAAAAAATTAAAAGTCGCCCTAGAAGGGCGAGGCTTCAAACCCAATTTTTCGGTGAAGTTCTCTCCCACTCCTCTACTCCCCACTCCCTATTCCCTACTCCCTTTGAAATTGGTAACTTTAGCAATTGCTTCTAACTTCATTCCCGACGGATAATTACCTTCTGTTTTAACACGCTTAATTTCCGCTTCTGAAATCTTCAATTTCAAGTATTTAGCTATTCCTCGCACAATATCACTTTTATCAATTATTCCTGCTACTGCTCCAGCAGGTGAAAGTACAGCTATTTGCCTTTCTTGATGAAATTTCATGCTGTTAATAACTTCTAATAAACTAACTTTTTCTGACACAGTAACCATCTGATTTAGAGGGCAAATAATCATCCTTAAAGTTTGAGTCTCCCGATAACTTCTTTCAATATAACGAATAGCATCATCATAAACTAAACCAAGATAACGACCCCTATAAGCAGCAAAATAAGTTGAAAATTTAGAACTTTTTAAAAGGTATCTATCGGCAAACTGACTCAGAGTTAAATCTGCATCTACTACACGAAAATCTTGAGTCATTACCTGTAGAGCTTGAATATTAATTAAGGCTGACTGTAAATCAGTTATGCGCTGATAAATTCTAGCATTACGCATAGCAAACCAGCCAATTAACGCAATCCAAAAACCACCATAATCTCTAATCGTCAAAACTATTATCAACCCTAAACTAATTCCTAACCATCCTAAACCTTTACCACTTTTAACTGCCCATCTTACCCCTGTTAAACGACTACCAGTTATTTTCCAAATAGCTGCTTTTAATATCTGTCCGCCATCCAAAGGTAAGCCAGGAATTATATTAAAAATCGCTAAAATTAAATTTATTTCTGCTACTCTACTAATTAACTTCCCAACCAAACTTGATGTCGGGAATAATAAACTTGTTAAACCTAATAAAAAAAATAAAACTAAACTCACCAAAGGTCCGGCGATCGCTACTTGAAAAGCCTCTCCAGGAGTTCTAGAATCTCGTTCTATTGAAGGAACTCCACCAAATAAAAATAAGGTAATAGAATTAACCTTGATTCCTTGAGAAATAGCAACTAAACTATGACCTAATTCATGTAAAAGTACAGAGCCAAATAGTAGTAGAGTAATGACAAATCCAGCACCCCAAGCTAAAAAAAGCCCACTTTCTTGATAATCTTGACTATTGATGTATGTTACCCAAAATAAAATAATTAACCACGAGTAATCCAGAAATAAAGGGATACCAAATAAATTGCCTATTTTCCAACCTGCCTGCATGATATTTTTTTTGGTTTTTTTATTCAAGTTTTGACTTAATCTACCAAAATTTTAAGGAACAGGGAACAGAGAATAGAGAACAGGTATGGAGGGAAAATATTTTTACTGAAAAGGCACGAAAAATCATTTTTTGAGTAACTTTTACAACTCTAACTTATACTAAATAAATAGCAAATTTATTTTCTGGAGATGTCTACTATATATAGCGGTACTGCCTAAGTCCTAATAATAATACCTGTAATGTCACTACTTTAATTTTATCAAAAGAACAGTTTAACTCCTGTAAGCAGCAACAAAATAAGAACAACTTTTTGAAAAATAACAGGGTTCAAATACTTTGATAAAATAATCCCCGCACCAATTCCTAAACAAACACTGGGGACTCCGAAAAGAAATAACTTCCAAACTTCGGAAGTCAAATCGTGATTCAACCCATGAGCAAAAACAGCCAAAACCATGCTACCAATTCGCACACCTTGAATATTGCTTTTAAATTCTTCAGGATTCCATTGACAAGAATTAGCGTACATAATTAGCTTCTCCCGGGAGAAGCCCCACGCCGAAAGGTAACGTCGGCGTGGGATGAATCCCGGCCTTAACCATCCGGTGTATCCTGAGAGTCTATATACTTTTTCAACACAGAAATAGTTACACCACCACAACTAGCAATAAAGTAAGAACTATTCCATAACACAGGTTTTTTGTAGTAAGTTTTGCTTAATTCTGAACCAAATTCAACACGCATTTTGCGACTAGAAACACTTTTAAGGGAGTTAACTAATTTGCTCAAATGTATATCGGGGTGGTACTGGAACAATAGATGTATATGGTCTTGTTCACCGTCAAAGCTTACCAGCCTACAGTCTTGTTGTTCTAACAAACCAGCAAATATTTCATGTAGCCGTTCAATCATTGTCCCAGTAAAGACTTTACGCCTGTATTTTGTAGTTAATACTAAATGGGCTTTTAAGTCAGAGACAGATCTTCCTTTTGAATACAAATCATTTTTCAATCGACATTCCAGAATATTGTGTTATAATCAGTGTATCATAAAATTTATCACCTATGAAATATACTTACCAATATCGTATATATCCAGAGACTAGCCAGAAGTTTACACTAAACAACTGGCTCAGAATTTGTCGGTATTGGTATAACAGAATGTTAGGAGAACGTTTTAACTGGTGGGAACAAAACAGATGTCCTATAAATGCTTGTCCTCTAATTTGTCATTTACCAGAATTAAAAGATAGACCAAATTACTACAACCAGAAAAAGCAATTACCAGAATTGAAAAAGTCTATAGTAGAAGTCAAACACTCAGGTGAGCATTTAGATTTTTGTAAAGTTTATTCAACAGTTTTACAAGATGTCTGTAAAAGAGTAGAAAAAACATTTTCTAGATTTGTAGCAGGTGATAGTCAAGGTAATCGTAGCGGAAAACCGAGATTTAAAAGTAAATCTAGATATCGTTCATTAAATTTTCCTAATGGGGATGATTCCTGGTTGAAATTTTCATCAATTAATGGTAAATGGTTATATATTTCAATTCCTAAAATAGGTTTGATGAGAGTGAGAACTCACAGACAAATGCCTGATGGAAGTAAAATAAAACAAGTTTCACTAATCAACAAAGCCGATGGTTGGTGGATAAATTTAAGCTTAGAGGATAAGTCAATCCCTGAGTTGAAAACTGATAATATTCAGCCTACTTGGGAAAACTCAATAGGTCTAGATGCTGTACTAGACAAAGATATTTATCTAGCTACTTCAGTTGGAAGTAAATTATCTTCTCTGAAACCTTTAAGAAGCAATCAAGAGAAATTAACAGAAACTTCTCAACGCAAAAACAAACGTAAGCATGGTAGTAAACCTAGACGAAAACTAGCAAAACGCGAAGGTAAAATTCATCAAAAAATAGCGAGAAGTCGTAAAAATTTCCATTACAAAACAGCTTACAAATTAATTCAAACAGGTAAAAAAGTATTTTTCCATGAGAAGTTAAATCTCGCAGGTTTAACTCGCAAAAATCAAACCAAACAAGATAAAGATGGGAAATATTTGCCTAATGGTCAATCCTCCAAGTCTGGATTAAATAAATCTTGGCTAGATGCTGCATTTGGTCAATTCTTTGAAGTGTTGGGTCAGGTAGCCGCAAAAGCTAACGCCGATGTTGTTGAAGTTAAACCAAATTATACATCTCAATTGCTTTCTTATAGAGATGAAATAGTGTTTACAGATTGCAGTATCAGAGAATATTTCGATGAAGAATTACAGTTAAAAATTGATAGAGATATTAACGCTGCTATCAATGTGAAACGAGTCGGGCTGGACTTGTTCCCGACTATAAACCGCCGTCAAAACAAAGTGGTTATAGCTAAATCTAAAACTGCTTCTGTTTCTAAGGAAGTTCTGAGAGTCTTTAAAAGGCATCAGAAGCCTACACAGAAAGCGGATGCGTCTGTGTAGGTAAGTCACTTCTTACCTATTGACTCTTGCCTACCACCGCCAAAAATTAAATTAATTCTGTCCAGGTACTTAACAATCAATACCTAATTTGGACATCTATGAAATTACAAACTAAAAATTGGGGATTCTCTTCTGTAAAAATAGAGAACCCCCTATACTTTTAACTAAAATCAGGTTATGTCTACATTATAGCATACCAGCACTACCAAGCCCTAAAATCATTCCTGCTCCTAAAATATGACCAAAACTTGTAGTAGCTAATAATTCTGGTATTCCAAAGCCAGTAAAAATTGCTGGTAACGATACAGGTAAATCTGGCCCTTGTCCACGATTTTGCTTTGAAATGGCATAGTAGCCAATTACAATTGCCACTAAGTTACAAGTTATCATTATAATTGCTACTTTTGGTGACCACTCTGCAGAGAGAGGATGAGATTGTGCTGCTAGAATTAAACTAGAGTAAATCAAGTTCTTATCTCCGATACGATTTTGCTAACATTTGCTAACAATGCACAGCAAGATTAACCTACTGAGGGGGTATCTCCCAATGTCTACAAGAAAAGCTGTAGACGCTTTGTACAAACTAAGCATTCTTAGTCCCTTACGTCGCCTTGGTTATCGGCTAAACAGAAGTTTTAATTACTTAACCATGCTAGGGGTAACTTATCAGGATAGCGGTTACATAGTGGCCTGGTTTTGCACCACAAACTACTCTGTTTGTCATATTTTAGCATAATCTATACAACTCGATCGGTATAACTATATCAATATATATGAACTTATGTTAATAAAGATTAATAAATCAACAATAGTTAATTAACCTTCAATTGAGTAAATTTAAAATACACCGCCATAAAGGGCAGTGTTTAAATCAACTTATGTTTTGTAAATTATCAAGAAGCTTTAGCTAAAAGCTACAATTTGTTTTAATAATTAACAATAATTTTAAGTTTTGATACAAAAAAGTAAAATTTAGTTAGTAGTAGGTATAATTAATGCGCGTCAAAATTTGTGGAATTACAAAACTAGAGCAAGGACAAGCGATCGCTCAGATGGGAGCAACAGCTCTAGGATTTATCTGTTTTCCCAAATCACCTCGCTATATTACTCCAGAAAATATCAGAAATATTGTCGAGAAACTGCCAATAAATATTGATAAAATCGGGGTATTTGTTAATCCTGAAATAAATTTATTATCAGAAATAATTAAACATACAAAATTAACTGGAATACAACTACATGGCAATGAATCTCCAGAATTTTGTCATCACTTACGTCAGTCAATACCAAATAATATAGAAATAATCAAAGCCCTGAGAATTAAATCTCCTCAAGATTTAAAAAAAGCAAATATTTATGAAAATTATATTGATACTTTACTCCTAGATGCTTATCATCCAGATAAATTAGGAGGTACTGGTCAAACTTTAGATTGGAAAATGCTTGAAGAATTTTACCCTACTTTTCCTTGGTTATTAGCAGGTGGTTTAACCCCAGAAAACGTCACAGCAGGAATACAACAATTTATATTAGATTCTGAACCTAAAATAGAATTTAATCATAATTTTTGTGGCATAGACTTATCAAGTGGTGTGGAAACAACGCCTGGAGATAAAGATTTAGTTAAGGTAAAAAAATTATTTGATAGTCTAGCGAAACTTGGGGTTAAAGTATAGAAAAAGCAGCAAGTATCATATCTGGTACAAGTTTATAGCAGCTTCCTCAACTATCCATAAGGGGTTTGCTCTTGCTTTCACAAATCAATCTAAATCCTGACCAAAATATAGTTAAATCTTCAGGTTTTTATTCTATTTAACTTTCCATAAATAAGAACTGAAATAATACTCCAATCTATCGGATTTAGAAAATATTGGATAATATAGCTTTTTCAAATTAGACCCGAAAATGCCTTGTATTTTTTTATGTCAGGAAAATCAAATAAATTATACTCAACAAAAACTTCAAACATCTTCTTAATTATTGTGAAATTTTTGCAGAAGCAATAACATCTCCTAAACTGAAATAATACTCCAATCTATCGGACTTAGAAAATATTGGATAATATAGCTTTTTCAAATTAGACCCGAAAATGCCTTGTATTTTTTTATGTCAGGAAAATCAAATAAATTATACTCAACAAAAACTTCAAACATCTTCTTAATTATTGTGAAATTTTTGCAGAAGCAATAACATCTCCTAAGTAGATTTTTTAAGGATAGCCAGATCGCTTCTATTGGATTTTCTTCGAGGGCGTAAGGAGCAAACAAATGACAGGTTATTTTCCAGTCTTCAGTAGCTCAATCTTGATTCAATTCTGCCAGGAATTATTGCATATTTTCTCCTCTATGATCAGAAGCTTCATCCCCAAATCTAATGATTTTTCGACTTTTTTCTTGATGTAATAAGTCGGTATTTATTGTCAGCAATTTTTTCAGGAAATCTACGCTACAATCCCCATTTCCTGCGTGATAATTCTGAATAATTAGTTCACAATTAACTAAATCCATTGCACCGTAATATGTTTGACGATTTTGAGAATTTTTGATGGGAATTTTGAGTCGTTCCTTCGTCTTTCCCCAAAGATAGCTAATTAAATGAAAATTCTAGTAAATGAACTTCATCAATTGCATACACTAGAGTCTTTCCAGACTTTATATCTTCCAGATTATCCAGGATTATTTTCTGGATTTCTGCACTCTTTTTTTTGACGATTCCCGACTCAGATGCGAGGATTTTTGGGTTGAGCTTTTTGCCAGCTTATCTTAGCTTCTTTGAAGAGTTTATAATAACTTGTTGGAGATTTAAAAACTACATCAAATTTGTCAATTAAATAACATTCAAGTTCAGATAAATCCCAATATTCTTGCTCGTGAAGCCACTTAAAAACTTCATCCCTTTGTTGATACGTCAGATAACTTTTTGCACCCTTATACGCTAATTTTAATCCCTCAATTCCTTATCAGTTGAAAACTCCTTTCCATTCCCTCACAAAAGTTTTTGACATATTTAAGAGTAAAGCGATATAGCTGCCACAGTAATATTTATGTATTCCGTAACCTGATAAATTACAGATTACATTTAAGGAAATTATTCAGCTATCAGCACTAAAATTTACAACCAAATAAAGCAGTAATTAATATTAATATTATGGGCTAAAATTTACATTAAAAATTACAATATATTAGCTAAATTGAGAGGGTGTTTGTGAGTGGTTATAATTTTGAGATTAAGTATCAAGGAAAGAAATATGTTTTCTGTTTTTACCTTAAGCTATAGCAATCCTCAATAGGTTGTGACAAATCAAAAAGTAGATAAAAAAACTGAAACTATGACCTTTATCCCTGTTCCGAGTTAAGTGTTCCCTAAAAGCGGTAAAATTTTTATACACAAATAAAATAGGATTCCTATACTGACCATTAAATTTCAGCAATGCCACTTTAGCTATCCATAATTAATCTGGATTTTTATGCACAAAACAGGCTGAATTCTGAAACAAATAGGAAACAAAATAGTTAAATTTTAAGTCACAAGTAACTTGTAAGGATAGAGGGACATCGAACACAAAAATCGAATGCTAAAGATGAAAAAAACACAATCCTAAAACCTAGAATATTTTGTTTTTTTTATACAAACCTTACTTTTTAAAAAATCAAATTAGTAGTAACACAGGAGTATCCAAATAATATGGCAAATATTTCAGGAGATAACAATGATAATCTTTTAATTGGCTCTCCAGAACCTGATTTTATGGAAGGTTTTGGTGGAAATGACACTATTTTTGGTGAAGGAGGAGATGATACTCAAGATGGAGGAGAAGGAGAAGATGAAATTTTTGGTGGTATTGGATCTGATTCTTTAATTGGTGGTGAAGATAACGATTTCTTGCAAGGAGAAGATGGACGCGACTCAGCATTAGGAGGTTCCGGAGATGATACTATTGAAGGTGGTCCCGGAAATGATTCTCTAGCAGGAGAAGATGGCAACGACTCTTTATTTGGAGAAACTGGAGATGACTTAGTAATTGGTAATCAAGGATTTGATTTAGTTACTGGAGGAGATGGTAACGATACATTAAGAGGTAGTCAAGGGGATGATAGTCTATTTGGAAATGTTGATGATGATGTAATATTTGGCGACCTAGGAAATGATATTGGTAATGGCAGTATAGGTAACGATTCGCTTTTGGGTGGTGATGGTAATGACTCTTTAGACGGAGGTAGTGGTGATGATACTATTTTCGGAGAAGCAGGCAATGATTTGCTCTTTGGAGCTATTGGCAGTGATTTTATTAATGGTAATAGGGGTAACGATCGAGTTTTTGGTGGAGAAAATGTAGATAATATTCGTGGTGGAAAAGGTGATGATACTATATTTGGTGAACAAGAGAATGATTCTCTCTTTGGTGACTCAAATAACGACTCAGTTATTGGTGGTATTGGTGAGGATACATTGTTTGGTGGAAAAGATAATGATACCCTTCAAGGTAGTGATGGTAATGATTCTTTGCTAGGCGATCGAGGCAACGATATATTATTTGGAGAAGCTGGAGAAGACACATTAACTGGTGGTGAGGGATCGGATATTTTTGTGTTACCTGGAGAACTAGGTAATATTGATGTAATTAATGATTTTAATCCCTTAGAAGATTTCTTGGCTTTAAGTGGTAACTTGACTTTTGAAGATTTGACTTTTGAACAAGGAACTGGTTTAAATTTCAGAGATACATTAATCACTATCGATAATGGCAGATTATTAGCAATATTGGTAAATGTTCCAGCTTCCATAATTTCAGAAGAAGACTTTGTAGATATTAGTCAACCTTTACCTGAAGTTGATTCTAATAATGCTGGTGAAGTTCTATGATTATTAACCATTATCAGACCAGTTTTCCAACAGATAGTATAATCTTAACCTGGGAATATAAGGCCAACCTCCCTTTGTCTCTATATCCTTAAGTAAATTATAGAGTTCCTGACGATTATCTGGCAATGTTTGTTGAAACGAACCTTCTCTTAGTTCCTGATGTAAACTTTCCAGAGTTCGCAGGATAGCCAATATTGCTATTGGATCGTCCTGATAATTTTCAGCTGTAGCCTTTACTGAATCTGCTAATGATTGTAAATCACTGTGTAAATTTATTGACTCATTTTCTATATTTGTGTCCATATTACCACTTAAGAGCAATTTGAGTGAACTACCTGATGCTAGCGTACAGCACAGGTTTCCTAACCAGAGACAGGCGTAGTAGTAGATTGTAGATTTCTTGTGTCCTCTATTACTACTTCTTAGTCGGACGATAGACTTCGCCGTTCTTAGAAACCTACGATAATCTATAGAAATCTATGATTATCTGTTCTATTCCTGCTTCACTCTAGCAATGTCGGCACTCACCAGTCCACAGGATGTCACGGACGAACTGCCCGCCATAGCTAAATTTAACGCTGCATTCAAGTCTCGTTCCCAGTTGAAACCACAATGTTCACAGAGGAATTAACTGCTTAACTTAATAGCCACACAAACCTTTTCCTGTCTCTTTATATGTCTAATTCATTAAGTTGAGGCAATAATTCCACAGCCAACGGCAATTACCAAAACTTTGCTCTAGTAACTGTTGTTTTTCTGTATTTGGATATAGCTTGAATTTAACAACTTATAACATATTAGAATAAATTTGATTTGCCCTAAGTTAGTCTAGCATGAAAAATCATACCAAATCCGTTTTCGGGGTATCGTTGGCGTAACCTGCACTTCGCACATAATCCCTCAATTGACCGCTTATCATCCAGACTATGGCCTATCGGTACAGAGCAAAGATTCTCTGGCTTTAGCTAAAGCCAGAGAAATTTTCACCTCACACTACACAAAAGGATACATCTGTGTTGCTTAGTTTCTTCATGGCAATATTTGAGAATTAAGTATATTTACTTATGCAATTTTAATTTATAAAACTGAATTTAAGAAAAAGTAACCAGCAATGTAAAATATTATTTTGGGTTAATACTAAAGATAAATCTACTCTCACACTAAGCAAATTGAGAATGTGAAGAATAACTTTATCCTAATTGCCCTTACTTTATGATCAAATCTAAAATCTAAAACTGGATTACTCATACTGCGTAAACATATAACGCAGTAGCAATGTTAAATATTGAATGTTGAATCTTGAGGTTGACAATGAGGTATCGCGCTTTAATTGCGGCACTATTAGCTGTGTGTTTGAGTTTTTTAACCGCCTGTTCAGAAAGTCCTGATAGCAATAAACCACTTACTTATGAAGACATTGTAAATACTGGCTTGGCCAACAACTGTCCTGAATTACCAGAAACAGCTCGTGGTTCCATTGCCCTTGAGTCTGATGGATCTTACATTTTGACAGATTTGTGTTTGCAGCCAACTACCTATTTCGTTAAGGAAGAACCAACTAACAAACGCCAAGAAGCAGAATTTGTTGAAGGAAGAAAATTAACACGGTATACTTCTAGCTTAGATCAAGTAACAGGTGAGCTTGTCTTTAATGAAGATAATTCTTTGACATTTAACGAACAATATGGTATGGACTTCCAACCCATAACTGTTCTTTTGCCAGGTGGAGAAGAAGTTCCATTTTTATTTACTGTCAAAGGACTTATTGCTAATAGCCAACCTGGTATTACTGCTATCAATACTTCTACTGATTTTAAGGGAATATACAATGTTCCTTCCTACCGAGGCTCTAGTTTCCTAGACCCGAAAGGTCGTGGTGTGACTTCAGGATATGATAATGCAGTAGCTTTACCAGCTAGTTCAGATGATCAAGAGTTTGTCAAAGCTAATGTTAAGTCAGCAGATACTCTTCTCAAAGCCGGTGAGATGTCCCTTCAAATTACTAAAGTAGACGGGGAAACAGGTGAAATTGTTGGCCTCTTTGAGGCAGTTCAGCCTTCTGATACAGATTTAGGCGCAAAAGAAGCTGTAGAAGTTAAAGTTCGTGGTACTTTTTACGGTCGGGTAGACACAGTTTCTTAGGCTAATTGATATACTCCCCCGACAAATCTAAAGATTGTGTCGGGGTTGAGATTATATGGTTTATACTAGAGCTGCTTAAGAGTCTTTTATTTTTGTCAAAAATAATTGAAGTAGCTATTATTGACATCCTCCCGACGCTGCTCTAGGAGACAGCGTGGGATTCCCTAACATCACTGATAGGGGCTTTCTGCTTCAATGCACCCGCCTTCTGAGACTTGATCCCTTCAGGTCTTACAGTCGCTCCACAGACAAGCCAGCGCGGTCTTGGGGGTTCCCCCCATGAGCGACTGGCGCTGACACTGCGAGTCCCGCAGCCAAAATGTTTATACTTGCGTTGATGTCTCTATCGTGGTCAGCTGCACATTCAGGACAGTCCCCTCTCTTATATGTAGAGGTAGTTTATCTACTACATACCCGCAATTTGAACATCTTTTTGAGCTAGGAAAATATCTATCAATTTTGATTAATTCCCGTCCATACCACTCTGCTTTGTATTCTAGTTGTCTAACTAATTCACCCCAGTTCGCATCACTAATTGCTCTAGCTAACTTATGATTCTTGACCATATTCTTAACTGCTAAGTCCTCAACTACAATAGTTTGATTTTCTCTAATTAGTTGAGTGGTTAGTTGATGAGTATAGTCAAGCCTTGAATCTTTAATTTTGGCATGAATGCGAGCTACTTTAAGCCGTGCTTTCTGATAGTTGTTAGAACCTTTGGTTTTCCTAGATAAGGACTTTTGAGCTAACCTGAGTTTTTTGTATAGTTGATTGAAATACTTAGGGTTGTTGACTTTTGTGCCATCGCTTGTCGCGATGAGACTACTAATGCCGACATCGACACCAATTTGTTTTTTGATTGGCTTAAGCTTTAAATCTCTGGGGTCGTTAAACCTCAAAGATACAGACCATCTACCAGAAGGTTCGAGTTTAACTGTTATTATAGTAGGACTGCATCCTGGTGGTAATTGCCTACTCCATCTGATCGGTAATGGTTCGGAACATTTCGCTAGATATACTTGACCATCTTTCCACTTAAATGCCGACCTGGAGAACTCTGCACTCCCACCATTGCGTTTTTTCTTAAAGTTAGGATATTTAGCACGTCCAGAGAAAAAGTTAGTAAAAGCTGTTTGTAGATGCCTCAAACTTTGCTGTAATGGTACACTGCTGACTTCAGTCAGAAAGTCTAAGTCCTCCTGTTTTTTCCAGCTTGTCAGCATGGCCGAAGTTTGCTTGTAGCCTACTCGCTCTTGTTTCTCGTACCAAGCTTGAGTTCTGGCTGCCAAGGCTTTGTTGTAGATGAGTCTCACGCACCCCAAAGTTCTCCTCAACAAGTTTTCTTGTTCTGGAGTAGGGTAGAATCTAAATTTATACGCTTTCTCAACCATCTACGTACTTATTAAGTCAACACTTACAGTTTAATACATTATTTGTAAAACCGCATGGGTTGGTTGCGATTAATCCCGACGCTTCCTTGCAGGAAAGCGCGGGTCTTCTCGCAACATTTAGATCAACAGCTATTTAATATTATTGTTTATATATACTTATAATATTAAGTAGCGATCCAAAATTAATTACACATAGTCTAAAGCTGCAAAGCATAAGTTGTAAAAACTACAAATCAGTTCTAACTAAAACTCTAATTAAGCAGTTGTGTTTAAGATCACAGTCTAGTATTCGTCAACTCACAGCATTTATTTTACATATCCATTAATATAATCTGTATGCGATCTACCATCAGTGGTTGGCTCTCAAAATCATAATATAGCTATGTCTACCACCGTCACTCAAGAACTAAAAAGTGAAAACCTAGAACTGTTGCATCAGTATCAACAGTCTCCTTCTCATAAGCTCCGGAACCAATTAGTTAAACTTAACATTGGACTTGTAAGGAAGGAAGTTTATCATTGGTTAAATCGATGTACGGAAACCTACGATGATTTACTCCAAGTAGGTTGTATCGGATTAATTCGAGCAATTGAGCGATTTGATATCTCTAAGGGAAGAGCCTTTAGTTCTTTTGCTACTCCTTATATTCGAGGAGAAATTCAGCATTATCTACGAGATAAAAGTCCTTCTGTACGGATCCCCAGAAATTGGTTAGCTATGGATCGGCAGGCCACAAAAGTGATACAAGACCTGAGAATGAAGTTGAACCGGAAACCTACAGATTTAGAGGTAGCTTCTGCTTTGGATATTTCTTTGGACCAGTGGCATGAAATTCAACTTGCCTGTCGTAACCGTGCCCCTCTGAGTTTAGATGCTCCAGTTCAAGATGAAGCTGATGGAACTACTTGTTTGGGAGAATTAGTCCCGGATAGTCAGTATCGTAGTTTTCAGTTAGCTCAAGAAGACCAAATTCGTTTACAGCAAGCATTAGCTAAATTGGAAGAGGGTACTCGTAAGGTTTTGGAGTTTGTGTTTCTCTGTGATTTGACTCAGAAGGAAACAGCCGAACGAATGGGAATTAGTGCTGTTACTGTTTCTCGTAGAGTCAAGAAGGGCTTAAAATCTCTACAAAAAATCATGCAGTAGCACTTGATGGCTTAAAACCAAAATAATACTACTAATCAGTAAATAAAATATATTGCCTTATTGAATTAATTCTAGCTTTTCTATCATTGCCTAAGTGCTAATATCATCAACCCCGCCCATATCTAGTAATTGGGTGGGGTTAGTTTTTAATACTGACTATCTTCGAGTCTTTAGTGAAAGGCATAGATTAAATTTTGCCTTTCATCCAGTGTTTGAATAGGTTCTCCTTAACCATACTTTGTCGCAATACTTCAACTAAATACTCTTGGGCCTCTTCCCGGCTCAAGCTTTTAACTTCGTCCCGTAGAACTTGTAATTTGAATTGTTGCTCCATAGTTAAGCTGCTAGACATTTCCATAGTTGAGTCCTCCTTGTTTAGATAATAGATATTGGCCAATATTTTAAGGCCATTACTATGCTAAATGTATATGTTTCCTAATATGTAAATTATCGTAACATTTACTTGACATACTGTCCATCATGTACATTATGAAATTAATTTACTCGACAAAAGTTAACATTAATTTAATAAAACCTCGCTCTTAAGGGCAGGGTTTAAATAAAACTAAATACGCTATCTTGCCCCCTCTTGCTTCGCTGAAGATGGGGCAGAGCGGTCAGTCTCACTTGCATCGAGCCAGTGAGACGAACATTTCCTATTAGAGGCCTTAGCAGGTTAAAATTGGTATAGCGAGGCATATCTGTAACAGACCCGCAAGCTCGTGAGGATTGCAACCCGTACCCCGATAGGGAGCTTGGCAACAAGTCGGCCATAGCATACCCCAAAGCAAATAAATTGCCGATGGCAGTAACGAGTACCATCCAGACAGAGATATCAATTCAGCTCAAGTCTGCTTGACTTGGGCAAGGGGTCAGTTCCTGACCTCTTTAGACGCAGAGTCGGCCATCCCTACTGATTGTCGAAGCATGAAGCAAATGGTTGTAAGGAAGCGTCAGAAACAATGCTAAATAGGTAGGGTATGGGGTACAAGAAACTCCGTCCTTCTATGAGGCGGAGTAGTTGATGCTAGAAGTTCTATGATAATTAGGTTAGGACTAATGTCTTATGAAGTTGAAAAATGGAGAAGTGGCTAATGGACGCAATGGAATTTTTTCAAAGAAGTGCTGGTAAGTGGCGATCGCAACGGACAACCCATCACCTAGCCTTTAGACAAGCGGAAATGGGCAGCTCAGATATTCAAGTAACCAGCTTAGATGCTAAAGATCCAAAAATAGTAGAAATCTGCAAAATGCACGAAATTGATCCAAATTTGGCAGCCGGAGGGGCTTTTGTTACTTGGGATGGTTCCATGGCATGGGATAAAAATGATGAAAATCATAAGGGGTCTACTGTATTTGCTATTGTTCCTGACCCAGAAAATCCTAGAAAAGGCAGAATGTTGCGAGAGCGTGGCTATGCTGAAATTGTCCCAGTGGTGGGACTGTTTGAGATGGATGATGAGGATGGGCTGAATTTAATTACAGAATATGAAACTATGAGTTCTATTGAAAGGTTTTGGTTTCCTAGCCCTAATCTGAGGATGCGAAGCAGTGCAGTGAAGCGGTTTGGTGGATTTAATACTTCCACGTTTTGTACCGAAGTTCGGCTAGAGGAAAGTAACTCAGACTCAGAGGCAAAAACATTAGAGGATGCTAAACAATTTTATTCTGCTTTTGGCTGGTAGGTATAGCACAAGTCAGAACTCAGAAGTTAAATTCTTGCTGTGACTTTATTTGAGGGGCGCAAGAATGTCCTAACTGCCCTGGTGACTACTATAGAAGTTAGAAGTCAGATGATGAATCTTAGAGTAGGAAATGTTTTTCTAACTGTTCCCTGTTCCCTGTTCCCTGTTCCCTGCTAGATCAAAAATATTACAGATTGTTGCGTAAGTTAATAAAAGTAAGACTTGGATCGCCTCAATCCCTTAATCTAAAGGTTGGCTATTGATGCAATTTTCTGAATCACGGTAAAGTTTAGTGTGCTATGGCCACACTTGATAAATCACATTTAATAATTTTAAGGAGATTCTGACGTGGCGATTCCATTATTAGAATACAAACCCATAAGTCAAAATTCACGGGTTGCGGGTTATGAAGTCCCTGGTGACGACCAACCAATTATTTATTCTGCTGAATCTTTACCTTCTGGTTCAGAGTGGAATGAGTTAATCTGGGCAGCTTATCGCCAAATTTATAGTGAACATCAGATCCTGAAGAGCGATCGCCAAACCTTCCTAGAATCTCAGCTAAAAAATGGTCAAATTACAGTTCGAGATTTTATTCGGGGTTTGGTAATGTCCGATCCATTCCGTCGGAATAACTACGAGACTAATAGCAATTATCGCTTTGTTGAGTTATGTGTTCAACGGGTGTTAGGTCGTGATGTTTACAGCGAAAGGGAAAAGATTGCTTGGTCTATTGTTGTAGCTACCAAGGGTATTGAAGGTTTCATTGATGAGTTGCTTGATAGTGAAGAATACTTAGACAACTTTGGCTTTGATACTGTACCTTACCAGCGTCGTCGGGTTTTACCCCAACGCGATGGAGGAGAAACTCCTTTTAATCTGAAGACACCTCGTTATGAGTTCTACTATCGGACTATTCTAGGCTTCCCTCAAATCGTGTATCAAAATGAAATACGTCGCTTTACTCCTCAAGAAAAGAAGCCTCAGGCAGGCGATCCTTCTCAATTCTTGAGTTTGGCACGGGGTCTTGGTGTACAAGGAAAATCAGCAACAAAACCAAACCTAGGTAGTATTAACCTGGGTATGGTCCCTTATCGTAAAGTATAATTTACGGCTTGGTTTCAACACTTCTGATGGAGTGGAATTAAGTTTTGTAGGGGTGATTATTTGTGCAGAGTATTTGGTTAATTGACTAGAACTGCTGATATGAATATTCTATCCCTACAAAATTCTATCAGGTTGGGAATCTCGTATAAATCTGCATTTTTAAATATATGAACTATGGATAAATAGGAGTTATCTAAATGCGGTTTATTTATGTTGTTTATCAAAGGAAAGAACAGCTTAACTTGGCAAAGGGAAGATTATCAATATATTTTAGAGACGGGTTTGAAGTGTAAATTGTTGAGTTTAACTCTTTTTATCTAACTATGAAACTTCCTACAGCAAGTTTAAAAATTAGACTCTTTACGTAAGGATATCAGAGCAAAAAAGTTAATATGTTTCTGTAATTATAAATAATAAGTTGATTAAGATTAAGAGATGGCTAGTAAGAAGCTTTGGGTAACGTTTTCCTGGGATTTTGGATAGCTTAAATTATTTTTAAGGTAAGTTTGAGTACCTTTAATACAATCTCGATTAAAAAAAACTACACAATCGCGCCCCTTTTCTTTTGCATGGTAAAGTGCTTCGTCTGCTTTAGCAATTAGAGATTGTGGAGACTCTGTTTTAGTAGGGATGACACTTGCAACTCCCATACTCATCGTAACATATTTACTTACTCTAGAAGCAGAATGATTAATGTATAATTTGTGAATAGCTGTACGAATTAATTCTACTACTTTTTCTGCATTTTCACCAGATGTATTTGGTAAAATTATCGCAAACTCTTCACCCCCATAACGAGCTACTAAATCTGCGGAACGTTTAACAGTTTGTTTAATACTTTGAGCAATTTTTCGTAAACAATCATCTCCTGCTAAATGACCATAGTAATCATTGTAATATTTAAAATAATCTACATCACATAAAATTAAAGATAAAGGTAATTTTGTTCTTGTCAGTCTACGCCATTCTTTTTCTAAATATTCATCAAAAGAACGACGGTTAGCAATACCTGTTAAACCGTCTATTTTAGCAACTTTTTGGAGTTGTTGATTAGCAATAATTAAAGCTGTTTCTGCTTTTTGTAATGCTATGTTTTGCTTTGTTAGTTCTGATTCTACTTGTTTTTGAGCTGTAATATCTATAATTAAACCTTTGATTGCTAATACCTCGCCATCTGAACAGTAAACTCCTTTACCCTGTTCCCAAACCCACTTTATTTCTTTCTTAGCTGTAATTATCCGATAAATCAACTGAAATGGTTGATTGTTGAGTAAAGCTTTTTGTCTTTCTTGCCAAAGATATTTTCTATCTTCAGGGTAAATTAATTGGCTATATATAATTTTATTTTGAATCAATTCCTCGGATTGATAACCAGTCAAACTATAAAAATTGTCACTGACAAAGTTCATGTTTAAATTACAATCATTACTACTATAGTAAACCATCCCTGGTAAATTTTCTCTTAGACTTTCTAGCATTAATTTATGCTCTTTTAGTTCATTTTCTACCTTTTCTCTTAAGTATATTTCTTGTTGTAATTTTTGCTCTTTAGATTGTAGTTGTTTTTTCAAAGAATGTATTTGAAGATGGCACTTAATTTTTGTTAAAACATCATCTGCTTGTATAGGCATTTTAATATCATCTAAGTTTTCTATATTTAATTGCTGAACTTGATTTATTTCATTTTGATTGGCTCCGATAAAAATTATCGGAATATTTTTCGTTGATTCTAAAGTTTGCACAAATCTGCAAATCTGCAATTTCTCTTTTGAAGTCAAATTTATTAAAATTATATCTACCGATATATTTTGTAATGTTTTTATCGCTTCTTCTGTACTGTGAGCTACTACAAATTCATACTCATTTTCTCTCAATAGACTAGACAATAACTTAATGTTGCTATAGTTATTTTCTACTATACAAATTACTGGTTCAGGAGATCCTTGTAAATTTTTCATTTTTTTCAAAATCTGAAATTATTGACAATTAAATATATTTCATACAAATAAGAAAAAAACCTCTTGCCAAGTTTGAGGATGATTGTATCCCTTAATCTTTATCTTTCAACAGCACAGATTTTCCTTCCCCACCTAATATTAAAGGTAAAATGCAGGGTGAAGAATTAAGCAAGAGGTTTAACTTTAGATGCTCCTGATGTACTAACTCCCTAGATATTTCCTACGTTCCAAAAAGGAGTTGGTTGTAGGATAACTGAACTTACAAAGGTTTTTAATAAGCTTCGTAAAAGTTCGTAGTTTGTCTGTACTCTTCTATAATAATACTTTTTTTATCAAATTCAACTGGGTTATTACAATAGCCCGATTTTATTCTATGTTTTAGTCACAATGAAGAGGTAATGTTGAATACTGTAATTTACCTAACAGTAAAATTACTATATAGCAATCCTATTTTAGTTGTAATATTTTGGTAAGTACCTAAAAATAATTAATTGCACAGTTATATTCCCTGTAATACCTATATGATCCTGGTTTTAGTATTGCCAAAATTGCAATTAATTTTGTGTACCAACTTAGTAATTAGAAGTCATAACTCAGGAGTCAGGTAGGGGAGTTGTCGGATTGACGACGTACATAATTTAAAAGGCTTTCAGTTAAAATTAACTGTTGTAAAAATTTTCACGAATTATTTCATATTGCTATATATAATTAAGAATACTATTCCTGCTTTAATATTTGTAACCATATAACAACTGTAGTACCACCATTAATTACTAAATCTTGCTCTTTTAAATAACTGGGTAACCATTGAGTATCTACAGGAGAATATACTTGAATTTTACCTTGCATTTCATCTATCAAATTACGAGCAATTACTAATCCTAATCCTGTTCCTGGAATATTTGTTTTAGCTTTTTCTCCCCGATAGTTTCGTTCAAATATAAGAATACTATTCTTGGTTTAATATTTGTAACCATATAACAACTGTAGTACCACCATTAATTACTAAATCTTGCTCTTTTAAATAACTGGGTAACCATTGAGTATCTACAGGAGAATATACTTGAATTTTACCTTGCATTTCATCTATCAAATTACGAGCAATTACTAATCCTAATCCTGTTCCTGGAATATTTGTTTTAGCTTTTTCTCCTCGATAGTTTCGTTCAAATAAATGTTCTAAATCTTCCGATGGAATGCCATAACCTGTATCACTGATAGCTATTGCCAGCATTGGTTCCGTTTCACTATTAATTGATTTCTGATGATTTGGTTGCGGAGCTAAAGTTGCTAATTTAATATAAATATATCCTTTGCTCGGAGTATACTTTAAAGCATTATCAATAATATTACTTAAAACTTCTCGCAAAGCTTTATAATTAGCTTGCACAATTGGCAAAAGATCGGGAAAATAAACTCGTAAATCTATATTACTTTCATCGGCAATTGCTTTGGCAGAAACTAATAAAGGTTCTAAAACTTGTTGTACAGAAACTGACTCTAAAAAATTAGCTCCTGGTAAAAGTCGCAGAGGTTTAGATTTTTGATTAGCTTCTTGATGAGCATCTATTATTTCTTCTATATCTCCATTTTGATTTGTGCTTTGAAGATACTCACTTTCAGCAGGAATACTTAATATGTCTTCCCCAACATTAACAGTTTCATCAATTTGTTCAATTAATTCTCTGAGGCGATCGCTTTCCCGTAAAATACTATTAGCTATATTCCAGTTTTTATCTTCTGGTAAAAATCTTTTCAGTAATAACTTACCAAAAGTTCGTAGTGCAGTTAATGGACTTTTCAACTGATGCAGTATATTGTGCATCGTATCAAACTGTTCAGATTGCAACTGTTGTTGTTGCTGAAATTGCTGCTTTAACCATTCAGAACGTTGATCTAAAATGCAGGCTATGGCAATAGTATGAGCTACTTGTTGAATTTGAGTTTTTTCTGTTTGATTCCAGGGTCGGTCTTCTCTTGCTGTTACCAGTAATCCCATGACTACTCCATCATGGATTAAGGGTAAAACAATTTGACGTTGTTGCCAAGGATAATTTTTTGGCCATCCTGAATTTGATTCTGTTGTATGGTTACTTGCTTCTAAAATTGGAGAATTTTTGCCGATTGTTAAGGGTGCTGCTGATAATTTCGGAAGGTTATCTAATGTTTGTATTTCTGAGGTTACTTTTAAGACCGAAGTTGCTTCCCCACTTTGTGGTATTTCTGGATCTGCGATAATAGGAATTAGCTTTGCTTCACCCCCTTCTACCAGTTTCTCTGTCAAGTAAACTACGCTTAAGGTCGCACCCCAACTGGATACGAGAGCAATCTGGGATCTGCAAAGTTCAATAAATTCTGTACTGGTGGGCATTAGCATTGGAGCTATTTGTGTGATTTTCCACTGGACATCAGTTTATTTTAGATTTTAGATAACAGAGTGTATATTTTGTATCAAAATATTAAAAACACTTGAGTTTTTCTGTTAAAATTTATATAATCTTATCAAATTTGGTAGCCATAACTACACCCATCGGCTAACACAGGAGGTAAGGAAATTGGCTAGAAGACGTAAGCGCAAAAGTCGTCGTAGACAAGAAGGACGCAGGATTCTTGAGCAAGTAGCTCAGTATAGCATTGAAAGTGGTGAAGATAAACCAGTCACTGCTGCTCGTAAGTTTATTCATGCCCAAGGTATTGTCCCACCTGCTGTACTTCTAGTGAGAAGAAATGAGCATACCACCGATAGGTACTTCTGGGCGGAAAAAGGTTTATTTGGAGCCCAATATGTTGAAGAAAATCATTTCTTGTTTCCAAGCTTAAAAGTTTTGATGGAACTTAAGACAGCCGAGAAGAAACAGGTACTTACTTCTGCTCCAAGTATAAATCAAGTTTAAGGACATTGTAGAAAACGTTTTTTTTAGTGATCTAGAATGTTTTTTTTGAGTTATGACCAATAAGTACCAACTTCATACTTAAATTAAGCAAGCGGGTAATGCTTAAGTAGCATTCCCACTTTGTTTAATTTAGTAGTATATAATCACAGATTTTATTGCCCTTGAAGGCTAAAGTAACTAAGATTTCAAGCTTCCATCTGCCAATGGACTTGAAACCTTAGTTATTTTTATTTTTTATAGCTTACCAAAATAAATTACCGATACTATTTTGATAACATTTTTTAACAATGCACAATAAAAATATCTACTGAGGGGTTGGATTATCGCCCAATTTCTGTGATAATTTTTCACAAACCCTTTGATTTTTCGCCTTGGTTATCGGCTATCTAAAAAAAAGAGGATTAATTGCTTGAATCGCCCTTAGGCAAATTACCAGGATAGAATTTACTTACTCGGCTGATTTTCCCAAAAATAACTCTTTACTCAGGAATTTTAGCAAAAAGGTCAACTCTTGATGTTTGTTAGTTTTTCTTAACAAAAAGGCAAAAGTTAATCAATCTCTTAAAGTTTTATATTTTTAGTTTTATTCTTGGTATGCTTTTAAGTTTAGAGCTGTTTTTAAGGATGCTAATTCATCCCTATGAGCTGTGATGGAAAGTAAACTTTTGGTTTGAGAACCCTCAGTCAATATTCCTTCAAGCTTCAGATCGACTTTTTCTGGACGTTTAGACTTTTGCCAATAAAAAATACCTGCTAAAGGCGATACTAAAACTAGCCATATAAAGTATTGACCAAATTCAGGAACTAACATTGATACAGCTAACCCAAAACATAAAGCACCTACTGCTGCTAATAGGGTTAAGAAAAATGCCAAAAACCAACTAGGACGAACTATTCCTTCAAATGTAAGTTGATTCTGAGCTGCATTAACATCAACAATTCGGTAAGCCCTATAGCTAAAATATTCTTTTAGTTGGTTTAAAAGTGAGTCAGCTTCCTGTTCAGCTATCAGTTTCAGATTTTTAGTCCGAGTTTTTACTGATGCCTTGATAAAAAAAACTAGACCAATAGTAGATAAGAATGTGAGTACAAATGACGAGATTAGAGCTGTATTATTCATACAATTTTAGATTTCAATTAGTTTTTAATGTCTTCTTTTTTACAATAGTTTACAAGAAAAAAAAGACTAGCTGCTTTGTGACTAAGATCAGCTAGGGCTTATATTTATATTTAGATTTTATAATTGAAAAATTGGCACAAAAACACTATATTTTTCAGTATTTGGCCAAAAATAGCAGTAAAGTTGCCCCCACCTAATTTCCTATAAAATCTATATTACCGAAAAATTGCGGTATGCGCCTCGCCCTTATAGGGCTACTATTATGATGTAATAGGGAGACATAATCTATAGTATTGTTGTCGTGGGCGGGGAGAAAAATTAAACGGACACGGAGGCAAGCGTAATACTGGCGTCAAGTCAGCAGCAGCCAATGAAAAATCAATCCACCGAGGAGCTGGCTCGGTAGGAATCCCCGTTCCTTAAGGCCAGGGATGATGTCAAAAGCTGGATGGTTGAATTTGAGGCCGAATATGAGCATGATTAGTATATTCATACCACAGTCTTGCCAAATCTATAGCTTGAGGTCGCCATTGGGGAATAATTTGATACATTCTCCGTGGACGTCCTCTTCCTTCCACCTTTTTCCAATAGCCAATAATTGTCCCTTGGTCTTCCAGAAATTTCAGAGCGCTATACAACACAGTGTCAGAAAGTCGATAAATAGGATAGTCCCTTTCTAATTGACCAATCAATTCAGTTCCATAAGAGTCTCTTTGCAATAATACAGATAGGATATAGCACACCGCTAGTTCTTTATTTAGATAGACCGGAGGGGGACTTTGGAAAAATTGATAAATGTCCTCGAAACAAGTCATCTGGATTTACCCACTCACTCTACCTTCCAATCTATCGTGCTAATCATTAGACTGACCACTCATTCTAGAATCAAGTCAAAAGGCAAAAGTTAAGATATCAAGTCAAAAGTCAAAAGTTAAGATATCAAGTTAAAAGTTAAAAGTTAAAAGTAAGATATGCTGTAAGTATTCAACCGTTAGTTATCAGCTATTAGCTTCTGAGCAGATAAAGGATGTCTAAATCAATATTGAAATACTGAGGGATAATTAACAAAATGAATACAATCAAATCAGTTCACCGGAGGTTATCTACCAAACAATTTCTAGATTTTTTTCGGAAGAATTTTAGAGACAGATATGACTTACACTAATTTGTATTTCATTTTTCTTGCTGGGGTGCTAATAGCTAATAGCTGAATGTTTATGTTTTCAGATTAGTTAAGTTGGATTTACTCCTAACATAGCTTGTAAAGTTAAAGTTAGGAAACTAAATGTGCCAATAATTAAGCCAATGAGAGCGATCGCCGTAATAGGTTTATTTAAAAGTGGCTTGAGCTTATCAAATAGAAAGAAGAATATTCCCAGGGTGACGGTAATAAAGTACCTTGGGTAACGTGAGACATTGTTAAAGAATTCTTGCATGATTTTGTTAGATAAAAATTTAACTCTACACAATATTATTAGATTATTAGTTTAATATCTGCTTATTGACATCCTTTCCTTAGTTAATTTAAAAAAGTTTTGATAAGCCTGGTTTAAATCATTCAAAGATTGCTGCAATGGTATGTTATAAACTTCCGATAGCCATTCTCTATTTTGAGTTTTTTTTAGCTTGAATAATGAACTGTTTTTGTAGCTCAGAATTAGTCGGCTTCTTTGCTCGTGATCTGTATTTTTCCTGACAACAACCCAGACTATCATTGCAAACAACACGGACACAACCAAATAGCTTTGCTAATCGGTATTTTTGTCGCGGTGTTGGATATATACGATACTTAGATACTTAAATCTAGTTTTCATGATATGACTTTAAACTAAAATTTAGGATAACATATTTATTGAAACACGCATCAACTAAAAAATCTCCTTTCTAGGGCGAGGCTTGAGACCCAATTTTTCGGTCAATTTGTGACCAAATCCAATATATCCATCCTTTTACAGTAGATGCTCGTCTATCTATTGTTGTATTTGTGATTTTTAAATTACTTTCAGACATAATTTTAATAATTTGTTCTTTTGCGGGAATATCCCCAGTTTCTAAAGACAACTTAAATGCTTGATTAAATACTTCGTGTTGTAATATTTTGGTGATTAATCTGAAATATTTAGGTTGATGTGGTTGACACAAAATATCTTTTGCTTCATCAGTTAATGTGAATATTTTTCCCTGTTTTTCTATGAGTCCTAAATATTTTCCCGCACTTGTATAATAATCTGTTTGTCTTTTATCAAACTGATAATTTTCTGTAATCTCATTTGGAGTTAAATCATTTTCTAGTAGCAGGGAGATTAAGTCTATTAGTCTGTCAAATTTATCTGCTTGTGGAAATGGTATTTTTGGCGGTTCTGGAATTATTTGAATCTGAGTTAGTAATAACTCTACCTCACTTCTCTGTATTTCTTCTGAAGCAATTTCATAATTTTTCTGTTCTACTAAGGTGATAGAGTTATAGTCTGATATATCTACAAATTCATAAATAAAAAAGCTGAAAATATCGTTGGAATAAGTCATTAATACTGGTACAACTTTTTTACTGATTTTTTTTGACCATAATCTATAGGGATAATAGAGTTGTCTGATTAAAAAATCCTCAACTTTGTAGTTTTTAGCTTCGATTAAAATGAAATAATTATCAGTTTCAAATCCTGCATCTATTTCACACTGAGAATTAGTAACATTGATTGAATATGACTGCTTGTTAATAGAATTTTTAATGTAGAAGTCGAAGATTCCAGTAGACATTCTACCTGAGACAGTGAATTTAGTTTTTGAGTCTACTAAGTCATCAATAATACCTATATTAGATGCACAAAGTAATGCAGAACTTTCAGAATATAAATTAGTGTAATCTATAGTTTCTATTTCTCTGGGAAACTGCCAAGGAATAGTTTTGATTTCGAGGTTGTATTTGACTGGTAAATGTGTATGAAAATGACCGATAATATATTGATAACGAGAAAGCGGTAGGATTGATAAATTATTATCTCTGAATATTTTTGGCAAGTTAACAATATGATCAAATTTTGCCATGAGTCTACTTTCTCGTTCTTGATTAATTTGAGATGCTTCTATTTTGAAATAGCCGTTTTTATTTACCTCTTCTAATATTTGATATCTCTCAAATAGCTTTTCCCATGCATCATCATTCTTAGTCATAATTAATCTTGCTTATACCGAAAAATTCAAGACTAGAATTTCATTGACTATTCCTCTTTTCAATTCTTTGAAATTAATAATTAGTTCTGATTTAACTAGAACAAGCTATTATACTTTTATTTGGATTTTTCTTTCTACAGCCTAAGCGATCGTCTAGAAACAATAATATTTTTAGTTGAATAAAAAGTCATGCGTATAGGCGAACAACCCCGGTTAAATTATATAATATCACAAGAATTTTGAAGATGCAACCGAAAATCCTTTGTCCTGCGATTTTTTTTGGGAGCTTCCGACAATGAAAATTTTGATGATTTTCCACTAAGGAGGGATGGAAAGAAAGATTTGATGAGGGGAAAACCAGTATTTCTAGGTGCTTGACAAAATGAAAATATTCCTTGCATTGCTGCTGTAGGAAAATTCCTTATCGAAAAATTAAGGTATAAAGCCCCTTCATTGATAGAGAAAGAAGAAAAAAATTCCTTGAGCGCCAATCCTTCTATTACAGAAGAGGTAATTATTCATCATTGAAAATTGAAAGGAATCTTGGCTGAATAAAAAGTCATGTGTATAGGCGAACAACCCCAGTTAACTTGTATAATATCACAAGAATTTTGACGATGCAACCGAAAATCCTTTGCCGCGCGATTTTTTCTAGTGCTTCATAGAATGAAAATGTTAGTGATTTTGTACTAGGGAGGTATAGATGGAAAGATTTAATCATGGGAAAAATCTGATTCTAATCTTAAAAGTAGGGGAGTAAGAGAGTAGGGGAGTAGGGGCAGGGCAAACGCATCTAATTTGCTAATTCCTATATATAGTGTTTTTAAAATTAAATAAACACTATATATATAAAGTTTATTGTCAACAAGCGCAATAAAGCTTGGTTTATTGAGAATGATACCCGATTTATTGACAAGATGCGTTTGCCCTGGGGAGTAGGGGATATCTATTGGAGTATTTTTCAACCTTTCTTTATTCTTTGATATCTGTGAAATAACTTTTCCCATGCGACATCCTTTTTAGTCATATTTAATCTTGGCTATACTGAAAAATTTAACACTAGAATTTCATCAACTTTTCCTCTTTTCAAGCCTTTAGAATTAATACTTCTTGCTGCCCTTACTACTTTAATTTTATCCTGATAATCTTTATACAAATCCATAATAAAATCTGTTTGAGAATTACTTAAAATAACCTTGCAACCTCTATCCGTTAATTTATCAAAAACTTGCTTTAATCTTTTCTGTTCATCCCTGTTAAAACCATTGACATCATATCCAGTGAAAGAGGCAGTATCAGAAACAGGATCGTAAGGAGGATCGAAATAGATAAAGTCATCTTTTTTTGCATTTTGAACTGCTTCAGCAAAATCCCCATTTAATATTTTTACTTTGGGTTTGCTTAAATATTTACTCACAGCTCTTAAAACAGCTTCATCTAAAATATTAGGTTTTTTGTACCTGCCAAAAGGAACATTAAACTGCCTCTGAGAATTAACCCTAAATAAACCGTTGTAACAAGTTTTATTCAAATAAATAATTCTGGCTGCCTTTTCTACTTTTGACAGATTTTTATACTTTTTCGGCGAACGATCTAAATCTCTAATTTCATAAAAATAATCAGCACTATTTTGTTCTTGATGTGTTCTTAATTCTTCAATTAAATCATCCAATGAATCTCTAACTACCTCATAACAGTTGATTAATTCCTGATTTTTATCGCTAATAACTGCTCTGGTTGGTTGTAATTCAAATAAAAGCGCTCCTCCACCAATAAAAGGTTCATAATATGTACATTTTTTTAGGGATTCTTGGTTGATATATTTTGTTAACTCAGATAATAATTGTCTTTTGCCTCCTGCCCATTTCAAACAAGGTTTAACTACTGGATTTTTGCGCACTAAAAAATACCTCTATATGTCATTTCAGTTATCAGTTATCAGTACCTCTGCCTGTTTGCGCAGCATGACCTAGGAAAGCCAGAGGCTTGAAATATTGAATAAAATATTTTTTTCATCCCCTTGAAAAGTTTTCTGAAAAAGCCTTAGATTTTTCTGCCCTTGTCTGCCTCAAATATTAACTTTATGCAGCTTTTTAGACCTATGCCCCTACTATTATTTTTGGCTTGTAGGTCTATTATACCAATTAAAAAATTATAAGTCATTGCGACTGGAACGGAGTGGAAGGAAGCAATCTCAGAGGTTGCCCAAGATTGCTTCCTATCGTCGCAATGACGAATTTTCAGCCAGATTCTATATGATTCCTGACTCCTAAGAAATATTCTACAATTATCTATCTCAACTCAACTAAAAATAATGCCTAGAAAACTTCGTAATTTTCTACCAGGATATTCCTATCACATTACTACTCGCTGCAATAATCGTGAGTTTAAACTTTCCAGAAGAGAATGCCGAGAAGTATTTCTTTTTGCGATTAAAAAGGCTCTCCACAAATATAATTTTCATCTCTATGCTCTCTGCATTATGTCTAATCATGTCCACTATTTAATCGAACCTGCACAACCAGATGATTTGCCGAAAATAATGCACTTTCTCAACTGGTATACTGCGATGTGCTTTAATCGGATGTTGAAGCGTACTGGACATTTTTGGGAAAAACTTTATTTTGCTGAAGGTTTTCCCAATTCTGACCGAGAAAGAGCATTGAATACTCTGCGGTATATTCATGGAAACCCCAAAGCGGCGAAAATGCGAGGGGGGTTTTTCTATGATTTTAGTAATTATGGTAGTTATGAATGTTTGACTGATGATGGTCTGACTCAATGGCACCCAGCTTTTTTAGATTTGGGTAATACTCTGGAGGAATGTGCCAGAAAGTACAAGGGTTTTTGTAGTCGCTATCCGTCAAAAAAGAAGTCCCCTAGAAAATGCCACTGGGGAAGTAGATTTCTAGGGGATGTTGTTTGTATTTCTGGGGAGAAGAGGCGATCGACGCAACCTCACTCACCTTTTCTAAAGCCGTACCAGTCGTGAAAACCCCGAACTGACGAGGGTAGTGAATCAATTTGTCAGGGTAAATAGACCTAACGAACATTGAGTCAAGAGAATCTTGACAATCAAGTTTGAGTAATGTTACATTACCTGCGAGAGCATCTCCTTTTCTCGGTTACTCTGAAGTTTTTGTTGCGTTCTTCCTTCGATTTTTTTATCGTCTCGTATTATATTTTTCCTAACCATTCAAATTCAACTGTCAGCTATCTACTTTTGAAACACATCTATAATTTCCTGTCATAGAATTGTATGGGTTAACAACTCAAACTCATTGTTTAAGTAGGTAAGCGCGAATAAACATCACTATATAACGAAATTTTTAAGCAGTTAAAACTCTTGAGATTGCTTCCTTCCACTCCGTTCCAGTCGCAATGACAGACTTTTTTTTGTACTTCAATTCTCTGGTTTAAAATATAGTAGAAGTTAAAATAACGCTTGCTTTATTTATTAAAAAAATACCCCTAGCTGATAACTGATAACTGATAACTGATAACTGACTTACAACCCATTTCCAATTAAAAGAAATGGTGCCCAATAATAGGGATGACTATACTCACTATTCATCATAGAAATTTGTGCCTTTTGTACTGCTGCTGCCTTGCTTACTCCATTCTTCAAAGCTGCATAAAAATCATTCATAAATTCTTGAGTACCTTGGTCATCAACTCGCCATAAAGTTGCGATGCTTGCTGCTGCACCAGCTTCTTGTATTTTATAACCAAAACCGAGTATTTCTTCACCATTTCCTACCTGTTTTCCCAAAGCAGTTTGACAAGCACTTAAAACTACTAATTCTACATTCTTTAAATTCCAATCTTCCACATCTCGTAAAGTAGCGCGGTTCCCATCTCCAAATAATATGAAAGATTCTTCTGGATGACCACTTACAAAAGCAGAATGAGTAGCAAAATGTACAATATTATAGCTATCCATTTTTGCTTCTATAGCTTCTTTAGTAAAAGCATTACCTAACAATTTATTTGTTTCAGTAAATGTCTTTTCTATCTCCCCTACTTCTACTCCTGCAAAGGGCAATGATTCAAATTCAAATTTGCGTTGACCGACCTGAAAATTATAACTTCCTTCTGTTAAAGCACCTGCCAAAATTAAAGGTTTAAATTTTTCTCTAGGTTCTAAATCCATTAAACTTGAAGCAGTAATATTATTAATTTGAAACCTTTCTGCTAACCATTTTTTTCCATCATGTAGTGCTGCTAAAGGAATATAACGTAGTTGACTATCAGGTGCATAAAGAATATTTTTAGCTTGAGTAAGTTTTAGGTGAGTTTCTATAGGTTTAATCAACCAATTATATAATTTTAATCCTGCTTGTATAACTCTTTGGTCAGATTTATTTCTATTTGTTAATTGTGCTCTTAATCGAAATATACTTTGATTAAATTCTTTGCGATTTACTAAAACAGTGCGATGAAATGGAGGCGAATTAGCAGTTACTAATATTAATTCTAGTCGGTCTTCTAAAAGTAATGGATATAAGACTACAGTATTTTGTTGGTTATGTTCCTGTAGTTCAGACTGTAGCCAAAGTGCAATATCTGAACTTAGCTTTTGACTCCTAGCATTTTTCTCTAATTCTGAAACTATAGATTTGACTTCTTCACTATCAATAAATTCTTCAATTTTTTTCAATTTTTCCTGTAAGTTATTTTGATTATTACCATTGCTTTGAGCAACTTCATCTATTAGCTGAGTATACTTTTCCCAAAACACCTGTTCTGACTCTAGTAATGGAACTTCACTATATTCATATTCATCAGTTTGTAAGCTCCCGATATATTCAAATGTCTCTTGTATATGCAGTAAATCTAAAATTTGATGTGCTTCTAGAGCACGTTTTTGTTGCAGCAATAAGTCAGCCAAAGTGCGATATATTTCAGCAATACTTTCTATATATAAATTTTGCTGTTCTACTGGTAATTTTTTCAAATCTTTGCGAATATTTTCAGTAATATTAACTGATTGTTTATAGAAAATTATTGCCAATTCATCTTGATTTTTTCTTTCTAAAAATTTACCTATATCAGCAAGAGTAATTCTCTCTCCATCTTGGTCTCCAAGCTGTCGTTCAATAATCAAAGTATTAGTCAAAAATTTTAGTGACTCTGAATGTTTATGTTGATTTGACTCTCGATGAACTATGCCAATATGATGAAGAGTAGATGCACGATCCTGGCGATCGCCTATTTCTTCTTGAATAGCTAATGCTTGCTGATGATATTTTAATGCTTCAGAATATTTCCCTTGTTCTCGATAAATTACACCTATATTATCTAGAGTTTTGGCAATACCAATATTGTCTTTATTTTTCCGATTAACCTCTAAAGCTTGTTGATAATATTTTAAAGCTTGAGGAAATTCCTTTAAGTGATAATAAATTGCTCCAATATTATTTAAAAGTTTCGCTTTTTCTGGATAATTTTTATTTAAAGCCTGCTGATAAAAATTTATAGCTTGCTCATACTGCCCTAACTGGGAATATACCAAACCAATATTACTTAAAATAGCACTGATATTTTCATTATCTTTCTCCTGTTGAGCATTTTTCAAAGCTTCCTGATAAAATTCTAAAGCTTTAAGATATTTACTTTGAGCATCATAAACAACAGCAATTTTATTTAAAGTTCTGATAAATCCAGAGCGATCACTCTCTTGAGTATAAATTTCTAATACTTGTTTTAATTTTTCTATAGCAACCTCAAATTGACTATTATTAAATTCTTCTGTTGCCTGTTGCTCAAGTTTTTGCGCTTCAGTTTTTAGGTTGTTTTGTGAAGTTAAATAAGTCTCATTTTTTGTAACTTGTGCCAGTGCTTGTAAATTTATATTCTCTTTTTTCTCAACTACTATAGATGGAGGAATCATTAATAAACATATAGTAGGTATAATTAACCTCAAATTTTTCCAAATCATCATTTTATTAACTAATTTTTTTGTGTGTAAATCAGGAGACAGGAGTCAGGAGACAGGAGAAAATAATGGTCAGTAATTATAGAAATAAATTAAGTATAAATACTTAGGGCTTGCTGATTAAATATCAAATAATTGACAGATAAAGGTTTGAGCAATTTTAGGTCTTGAAAAAGTACCAGCTTTTCGGTTGATAGGACTGAAAAAGTGGGCATTTTGGGGTAACGTGAGGCAGAAAAATTAAGGGACTATTCTCCTGACTACCTACTCTATAACTCCCATTTCTCCTGACTCCTGACTTATGTACTATTTGTGTGTTCTTACATTCTGACTCTCTTGAATAGTTATTTTTTATTGGATGTCTTTCTTAAAAAAACTAGCAAAACTAGCAATTTAGTACTAGCATTACCTAACTCTCTTGCCAAGAGTATTTTCTCATTGATAAGAAATTATATTAATCATAGGAAATTTAAGGAAATTTGATAAGGGTGCCCAATCATTGGGATGACTATACTCACTATTAATCATAGAAATTTGTGTTGTAGTGCTGCTGCCTTGCTTTCTCCATTCAATAAGCTCCATAAAAATCGCAAAAATCAAAAATCATTCATAAATTCTTGAGTACCTTTGATCGTCCTCCGGACGGTGCGGAGCACGATCGCCAATTCACCAGGAAAAGTATAAGTATTTATACTTAGGGCTGGCTGATTAAATGTCAAATGATTGAAAGATAAAGGTTTGAGCAATTTTCAGCCCGGAAAAAGTACCTGATTTTCAGTGAATAGAGAGGAAAAATTGGGGATTTTGGGGTAAATATGGCAGAAAAATCACTTAAGGTATGCGCCCCTAGCAACTTCTCTATAACTCAAGATTCTCCTAGACTCTTAACTACTCCCTACTCCCTACTCCCTACCTCAACAAAAAGACTTTCTCAACAAAAAGACTTTTTCAGCAAACCCTACTTAATTTATTTCTATAATTACTGGCCATTATTTTCTCCTGTCTCCTGGCTCCTGACTCCTATCTCCTGATTTTTTGTAATACGTTTTGAAGTGCGGAATGTAGGTTATAACATTTTATCTAAAGGCATTTGGTCAGATAAATCCCATTTTCACTTGAGTTTGGAGAGCAAAATCCTTCCATTGAAGTAACAATTAACAATTAATTATTAATTGTTGAAGATTCCTATATGGGGATTTAGTATAACTACAATAATAAAATAGGGAATTGATATATGGTTTTACCTTCCAATTCCCTCTATATTTTGTATGTACTATTGTGTGTTCTTTGTTTTGACGCTTTTAAATTTTGATGTTACTACTCTAATGACTTATTTGTACTATCCTTTGATAAATCTAATGGTGAATTATCAGTCTCATTTGTCTCATCAGCAGAAATAGTAGTTAGTTTTTCTTCCTCATTCTGACTCTCTTGAATAGTTATTTTTTCTGATGAAGGAGAGCTATCTTCAAGTTCAGAAACTTCAGCTAATTTAGAAGTTTCTGAAATAGATTTTTCAGTAGATGTAGATTCTGCTTCTGAAGATAAAGTTACTTCTTTTTCAACTTCTACCAAAGTAGTTTCCTCTACCTGAATATCAGATATCACAGACTCTTCTTTTTCCATTAAAGATTCTTGTTCAGGTTGAGTATCTTCAGTCTGACTGATAATCTCATTAACTTCTGAAATAACTTCTTCACTAGAAGTTAATTGCTCAGTATCAGCTTGGATTTTTGTAGATGTTAAATCAGAAGAAGTATTTTTACTGTCTCTACCTTTAATTGCATTTTTAATATTACTCAATATTCCACTCACAGGCGTCAATAACTGAGAAAAACCACCAGCTTTTTTAGATGAAGTTGTCTGTAATTCCTGAGATGTTTCTGGCAAAGTTGGAGCATCGGTTAAAACATTTTCTTCTGTCATACTTTCAGTTGTATCTACTTGAGACTCTTCTGTCACTTTGCTGGAGTCTGAAGTAGTCTCATTTGATAATAATTCAGATTCAGTTTCTCCTGGTTTTACTTCATTAACAAACTCTTCAAGAGAAGTTTCTACTGACTCACTTAAATCTAATTTCGGAATATTCTCTAATTTTGGTATAGATGTTGCTTCAGAAATAGATGTTGCTTCAGAAATAGTTGTTGATTTTTCTTGAGTATTATCTTGAGTGCTTTCCTGAGTAGATATTTTTGTTTGCTCTGCAACTGGAGTCACTTGGCGACGCAATGTCAGACTTTCCCAGGCAAACCAACCTAATAAAGCGACACTCGCCACTTGACCCAATAGCACTGCACCTGTAATTCTACCCGCACAGAACCATAATACTAGAGCATAGAAAAGACCTACACCACTCCAGATAAAATCGTTTTTCCGATGGACTTCTGGAAAGAAAAAGGCCACCATATATAAAGCTAAACTACCAAGACCAACAGCTAAGGCCAATATGTTTGCAAGCATAAGTTTAGGTACTCCCACTATATCTTCCTATATGGGGTCATTTTATCGTTCATTGACATTCTCCCGACTTTGGACTTGAGGGACAATGTAGAATTCCTAAACCCTTCCTTTTCATGTGGGTGTACAGCCAAAAACACTGTTTGCAGACCATTTCCCCAGGAAAAACTTAGCCAGAGATACTTTTGACTTTTGACTTTTTAATTATAACTTCTGACTTATGTACGTCGCCAATCCGACGGCTCCCCTATGCGCATAGCGCTATAGCACCTGCCTTCCTAGAAAATATGTAGTGAGATAATGCCGAGTCTTAGAAATGATTATTGGACTAATCAAATTTTCCCTACTAGGAAAAATTCTAACTATTATAGTTCAGAGTTAAAGATTTGTTAATTAAATCGTGAGTTTAATCACTTTTTTACCTAATTTCAAGTCACAGACGATTACTAAAGTTGTCTCGTAAGATAGAAGTATTAGACAAGTTTAAAAATAAATTGTTCTATATTTTCATCAAAATGAAAGGAGGGTTTGGAATGTGGGAAAAAATTTTGTTAGCAACTGCTGTTACCTTTTCTTTACATATCTTTGCGGGGATAGATTTATCTGATCTTAAGTCACCTGTTTCCTCTTTATCTCCTTCTGTAACTACAGCAGACAGTAAAATGCCAAATTTATCATACCCTTCCTTATCATATATTCAAGAAACTTTTCCATCTTCAACTCTGACAAATATCAAAACTTTTATGAACCAATAATTTAATATTGATAGAGTAGTTCTGAACTTCTAATAAATCAGAATAAATGTGTTTGAAATATTACTAATTTTTTTGATCGGCATAACTCCTTGCCTAGTTTCTTTATGGATTATCCAAAAGTTTGCACCAAGGACTACAGAAAGACTTAACTCAGTTAGATTAATTGTAAACTATAGACAAAGAACAGCTATATCTAACCAACCAGAACAACAATATATTGAAGGAGTAGGATATATAATAGGAGACTTAACTTGTAAGTTTAATGCTAGGTCTTCTCAAGTTCGTTGTGCTGTTAATCCCCTAGGTCCATGTAAAGATTGTCGTGATTATCAGTCAATAGATATTCATTAATTCAAGTAATTTGGTAGTTCTTTGATTATTGTGATTTATTCTGAGTCTCAATGTTTTAGGAATAATTAATCACCATAATTATCTGGAAAGTTATGTTTCAACTCAGACAATTAATTCGGATGTAATTATTTTTTGTATATAGCAATCCCCTGTATATTTGTGTATAAAAATCTTACTGCTTTTAGGGAACACTTAACAGGTGGGAATTTCAGTTTTTTTATCTACTTTTTGATTACCTGCAACCTATGCGCGGATTGCTATAGATACTTTTTTCCTACTATAAATAAACCCACAGTGATTAGACATCTTGCCAAATTTTTTCATGATATAATGTAAGGCTATTCCTTTTTAGTTTTTGGGCGGCAGTAAGTATCATAAAACAGCGATCGCTAATCGTCAAAAAATAATTAAGCTTTAAAACAAGAATTATTGTTTAATAATTAAAGACAATTATTCATCTAATTAAATTGATTTAATAATGAAATCTTGGCAAGCCAAAAAGTTAAAACTTTGAGAGTGATGGTTTTCAAGGTTAAAGCTTGCCTAATAAAGAAAAAAGAAACCAGGACGTAAACCCAAGTTAATAGTTGAAGATAAAATTCTCATAACGGTTCAGTATTTGAGAGAATATAGGACTTATTAAAATATTGGTCAAGAGTTTAAAATTTCCGAATCTAACGTCTGTCGTATTGTCTATAAAATAGAAAATATATTAATTAAATCTCATCAATTTCGTCTCTCTAGAATTAATTATTACTAACACTTTATAAATCATATAAATTGTCAATATTCAAAATTTTTTATCCCTTTTTTAGATATTTACCTGTTCCCTTTTCCCTAGCGATACCAACATGTTATCAAATTAGTATAACTGCTCAATAGTTACGATTCAAAATTTAGACTTTTGCAAATATTCTAATCCTAAAAATATAGCTGTAATAGTTCCACAAACAGATATTTCTCCTATCAATACTCTCTCAAGAACTTCAGCAACAGGTATTAAAACTACTTCAATTTCTTCTGTAATATCAAGTTCTTGTAGCTGAGACTTGATGACATTTTCAGCAATAAATAAATGAATATAATTGGTATCTTTAACAGGATTACCATATAAAGTTGCTAACTTAATTAATTTCTCAGCCACATATCCAGTTTCTTCAGTAAGTTCTCTACTAGCAGCTACTTCAGCCATTTCCTCTTGAGGATTAAAAGCTCCTGCAGGTAGCTCTAATAAAACTTCACCAACTCCATGTCTATATTGACGGACAAATACAATTTCTTGTTGAGCAGTTACAGGAAAAACAAGAGCAATATCTGGTCTAACATTAATAAAAAAATCATCTATAATTTTGCCATTTGGTAACTCAACTTCATCCTGTCTTACCTGACACCATTGATTACTAATTACCAACCTAGATTGTAAAAGCTTCCATTTTTTTAAATCAGTCATAAGTACCTGTGCAAAATTAATTTATTTAAGGGAGTAGGCAGTAAGAGAAAAAATATACAAGTATACTTTATAAGTAGAGCCAAAATAATTTAGCCTATCTATTTTAAAGGAGTAGGCAGTCCGCAGTAGGGGAAAAAATATACAAGTATAATTTATAAGTAAAGCCAAAATAATTTAGCTTATCTACTTATATGGAGTAGTACAGTAGGGGAAAAAATATACAAACTTTATAAGTAGAACCAAAATAATTTAGACTATCTACTTAACTTCAGCACCAAACATACAATTAATTTTGCTTGAATACTTAATTAATAAGCATGAGTAAGGATTTAATCAACTCAACCAGACTAACTCAAGATTTACAAAAAGTCACCTCAGACTTGCATCAAACTAACTCCTTTGCTGGAGTACTTCGCTTTATTGTATTAGGTTTTGCCTTTCTCAGTTTAGTCACAATAGCCTGGTCAAAATCCAATAACTGTTTATTTTCGGGTATTAGCATTTTCGCGGGACTCTTGTATGCTTTCTGGCTAATTTGTACCCATGATATGACTCATTACACCTTAACTGGGTGGAGATGGTTTGACAGTATTATGCCTCGACTAATAAGTTGGCCCATGCTGTGGCCTTACAGTGTTTACGCTGCACTGCACCAACTACATCATGGCTGGAATGGTAGTGACTTACGAGACCCAGAAAGGGTGCAGTGGACATGGCAAGAATATCAAAATTCTTATCCTCTTGTGCAATGGTATGTGCGTCATCAATGGAGTATTGATATTTTTCTGGCAGGAGGAGTGGGTTTAATTCTGAAAACTTTTATTCATGGTTGGCGTTACCGAAAGTTAGTTTCTCGCTTCCACCAAAAAATATTTCTAGATGTAGGAGGAATGGTATTAGTGCATGGAGTTTTGATCGGTTTTGCGATGACAAATGGGGAATTATTACGCTATTTACTGTTTTGGTTAATATTAGAAAGAGTAATTGGCATTGTGATGCAAACTCGTGACCATCTAGAACATTATGGACTTTGGGGTAAAGCGAAAACTTATCAACTTACTCAACTTTATGCCTCTCGTAATCTTAAGGCAAATTTTGTTGTTGAATGGTTAATGGGAGGGTTAAATTATCATGGAGTTCATCATGCTTTTCCTGGCATTCCTTTTAATAATTTGCCAGAGGCTTTTCAGCGTATTCAAGGCGTTTTGAAGAGTCATAATTTACCTTTGATGAAAGTTGATGATGGTTATTGTCAGAAAACTTGTTTTTTGAGCAGTCATCCTGCTTTAATTGGTGAGGATAAGTCTTCTGAGATTAGAGAATATAATCAAATCATTTTGACAAGGAATAATATTGTTTCTAATTAATATGTTGTCCTGTTTTGATTCTGATTATTGGCTATAAATTAATGTAAATTTGTATTGGGAAGAGTAAAAATAACTAGCCTAAGTAACAGGGAAAGACTTTGAAGTCGAAGGGCTACTTTTTATAGTTATATAAAATCTGGTTATACCATTTCTCAAAAATTTTTCTAGATTTTCTTGAGCCAGGGAGTAGGGTCGGAGGGACGTCGCATGCAACGTCCGTACAGAGTAGTAAACATAAAAATAATTAACACCCTTGGCTGATTACTGATAGCTAACTGCTGAATAATTACAATTGTTCTACCTAAATAAAAACTGCTAGAAACACTAAAAAATTACCGAATAATTAATAATTAATAATTATGAATTAAATATCTTGGTTAAAAGCCTCCGCTTTTAAGGGGAAAAAAAGTGCTAGGGTATTTCCTTATATTCAATCCGATGGTTTTAACCAAAGGTAATTATCCATTATCCATTATCCATTAATGAAATCTGACTTTTAGAGATTATCTGGCAGTAACTCTTTAAATAAATTATTTAACTCTTGAGGATGAATCGGAGAAAATATAGCATCATCTGAAACAACAGCAGCTTCCAAATGTCGATTGTGTAAAATTTCCCAGTCAATAATAGTTAAATGATTGCGTGTTATCAAGGGCAGTTTTCTATGCCAATGTATCTTCATTTCTAATACTGACCCCCCACCTTCTCTCTCTGCTAACAAAATTGGTTCTGTTCTGTCATACTCTCCTTGGGGATGAATAATTAATATAGCTAATTTCCCAATTTCATTCCTTTTACTGTTGAGACTTTTCTGTAAATCTAAAGCTAATTTATCGGCTGATTTTTGACTTTCCCCTACGGTAATTTGCAAATTATTTTCTGCAGAAAAGCCAAATCCTGAGAGAATATTTCCTGCATTAACTACAGGTAGATTAAGGTTAGGTATTGCAACTGATAATAAAATCAAAACTATAGCCAATATGAGAGAATTTACCTTGTTAATCATTTGAAGAAAAAATAACGCATAAATAAAAACTGAAAATTTAAAGAAGTCGTATAAGCTAAGTATAGCATTTTCAAATAAGATAAGTTGTCAAACAACTGTTGGTTATTTTCTGACATTAAAAAGTCCGGGAAACCTTTTTACCGAAAAATAAAGGTATAAAGCCTCTCTATTCATGGAGAAAAAGCGGTCGAGAGATGGGGTTTCGCTGCGCGACATGAAAAGCGGAGCGGCTCTGTAAAAGTGGCTTTCCTCGCCATCTCTAATCGACGAAGAGAAGAAAAAAAATTCCTTGAGCGCAAATCTTCTTCTTTATAAGAAGAGGTAATTATTAATTATTAATTATTAATTGTTGCCTTTTGCCTAAAGAAAAGTGAAGTGGTTAGTTTTTTTACACAACTTAAATAAAATTGCTATATACTTAGTTTATACTATCAATTATAAATTTAACCACTGTATTACCATCTTTGGTGCAGGCAATAAAATCATTACCAATAAACCTAACATTAACAATCCTAAAAAGTCACGTTTATCATCTAGTTCACTAACATCATTAAGAGCAGGTTCATCAGCAAGAGGAAGTAAAAATAAAAAGATTGCTAAAAATAAAAATTCCTTATTTATAAAAGCTAATAGTAATAACAAAAAACGAGAAATTTGACCAATAACCATGCCAGTGCGTTGCCCAAACATGGCGTGTACTATATGACCACCATCAAGTTGCCCAATAGGTATTAAATTATATGCAGTAACTACTAAACCTATATAACCTGCTACTGCTACTGGATGTAAATCTATACCTTTGTTATAAGTTAACTCTGTACCTAATGCTAATTTACTTAATACAGCTAATAAAAAAGAAAAAGTCGGATTTAATGAATCTATAGATAATATTCCTGAATCCTCAGAAAGAGGCACAACACTAGAGTTAGATAAACCCCAAATTAATAGAGGTATTGTGACTACTAATCCGGCAATAGGACCTGCTATACTAACATCAAATAAAGATTTACGATTAGGTACAGGACTTTGCATCCGAATAAATGCGCCAAAAGTTCCCAAGAAAAACGGCACAGGAATAAAATATGGTAAAGTTGTACGAATTTTGTATAATTGAGCTGTTATATAATGACCAAATTCATGGCATCCTAGAATCAAAATCAGAGCAATTCCATAAGGTAAACCCTGAATTAATAAATTAGGGTCATATTGTATTGCATCTTCAGAAATACCAACTATTTCTCTCGCCCCTACTAATGTAGTAGTGAATAAAGTAATTAGTAATAATCCTAAAGCCAACATTATAGGTCTTTTATATTCTTGAGACTCTTGAGTTTTATTCTTACTACAACTTGGGTTAGGAACTAGAGCAAAGAAAGGTTTACCTTGAAAGCTATTTTGAAATACCACTAGGAAGCGATCGCCAAATTTTCCTTCTACATTTTCTCGTACTGTTTGATAAGCTTTTTCTGGGTTAGAACGTAAATGACCTCGACAAATAACTGCTTGAGCTCTATACTCTAAATTCCTTAGATAGTAAACTGTCCAAGGAAAACAATTTCGTAGGCTGGTTTCTTCTGTTTTGTCTATTGCTAGTTTTGGTGGAGTTTGGTTGATAGTTTGAGTAGGGTCGATTTCTGGTTGACTCTGGGAGTTACTATTTTCTATTTTTGATTTATCTGATTGATTAGGAGTATAACGTCCCTGTTGTACCAATAACCAGTATAGATAAGGACAAAAAACAAAAGGGATGATAATTAATGCTGGTGGTAGTTGCTTTTGACCATAGATTAACATCCAAGTGGTCCATATTAAAGCAGGTGTCATCATTACTAGCCATAATATCCAGATAGGAGTGCGAGTAATTTTACTTACACTACGCTGCAACATAAAATATGTAATCAACCCTAATAAAATTAATAAAAAGAGCATAATAGTTTACTGAGTTCTGTCTATTTCTAAATTAAGTAAGAATACTGCCTTGATACAACAGCCTTTTGTTTCCAAACCTCCCCAATTTGTCCTAGAAAATATTTTTGCTTTTTCGCCAAACCGAGATACTTTAGGAGGAACTTCTTATCTTATTGTAGAGAATCAGACCAACATTCTGATTGATTGTCCTGCCGATAATGAAACAAACCTAAAATTTCTCATGGAATACGGAGGAGTAAAGTGGTTGTATATTACCCATCGTAGTGCTATTGGCAAGGCAAAGAAAATTCAAGAATATTTCAAATGTGAGATTCTAATTCAAGAACAAGAAGCTTATTTGTTGCCTGGGTTAAAAGTAACTACTTTTGAACAGGAGTTTAATTTGAGTCCACATACTAAGATTTTCTGGACTCCTGGTCATACTCCTGGTTCCTCTTGTCTATATTACTCAGGGAATGGAGGGGTATTATTTACAGGTCGTCACTTGTTACCTAATAGTCAGGGCAAACCTGTTCCGTTGCGTATTGCTAAGACTTTTCATTGGCCTAGACAGGTTCAAAGTGTTAAATTTTTGATTGACCGATTTTCTTCAGAAACTTTACAATATATTTGTCCTGGTGCTAATACTGGTGCTTTGAGAGGTAAGCGAGTAATTGACTCAGCTTATGATAAGTTAGTATCTTTGAATTTAGATACTTATTCTCAAGTTAAATCATTGTTTTGAGTTACTTAACTTTAGGTATCACACCTTGTCCGTGCATATTATTGCTATAGTAGTGTCGTGTCAACCTTAAAGTAGTGTATCTAAGAACCTATCCCACTATTCTTGAAACCCTTACATTGAGCTAATGGAAAAATTGTGAAATGTTTAAAAATCCTATTAGTGGGATAGATTCTAGGTATTTAATGATATAGCAAAGGGCAGAAGGCAGAAGGAAAAATCTTGCTTTGTCTGGATTTTTAGGCTTTTGATGCGTCCTAACCTTTGCTTCGACTACTATATTACTAATAACTGAAAAGACACTAGTATAAGAGTAAGATGTCCCTACTGGCGTTTCTAGACTAAAATTGTGGGTGTTTGAGCGAGCACCTAGAAGATATCTCCTCCTTGAATCTTCCCCTCCTTTCAAAGCTATGCTTTATAAACATCTTTAATTAACATAAAATTTTACTTTTAGAGACAAGTTATGTATAAGCATTTGAGAGGCTTTTTCCTGAGAAAAGTGTATTGAAAAGTACATTTTTTTAATAAATGCAGACAAGATTCTTACTCCCCCCTCTTCCCCCTCTTCCCCCTATCCCCAGCCTCCCACAAGGTTTTCAGGAGTTCCTTATAAGGGATAGCTTTCACGCGGGGGGTAAGGGGGGGATAGTTGTGGGGTTGGGGGTTTAGGTTTTTTAACTCACATTTTTAAGCCAGACACCCTACTACTGCCGTGTCAAGCTTAAAATGGTGTATTATAGTTCAAAAATACTGGGGCTT
>NZ_JBNHEP010000066.1:0-11673 GCF_050015995.1 Dapis brunnea BLCC-M229
TGCGCGAAAAGACTTGACTACCATAATTATATAGCTATCAAATGGGTTCTATAGAATCCGAATAATTACTATACCCAAGTCATTGCGACTGGAACGAAGTGGAAGGAAGCAATCTCAGAGGTAACGCGAGATTGCTTCCTATCGTCGCAATGACGACTGTTCAATCCTATTCTACATTATACCAAGATTCATAGATTTATATCTATGACTTTCTATACCACTACAGTAAAATTTTACAATTTATTTAGGATTGTTATAGTACATTTTCAGATAGATAAAGATATTTTCTTTATTTTGATTAAAAATATATTTCTAATTTTTGCTATTGCTTTAATAGTCTTAATGCTTGGATTGCCAAAAAGAAAAAACCTACAGAACCCAATGCAGTAAGAATTTGGGCGACTAAATTAGGTGTTAATATTTCACTCATAACCATAATACCTATAAAAAACAAACCTATGTTCTATGTTATCTCAAATTTACTACAATCACTGTACAACATTTGCATAGAATAGGCTGTAATACCAAGCGTGAAAAAAGAAAGCTCAACATTGATGAATAAAAAAATTTTCTCCAATCCTATAAGCTACCTATCTATATCATTTTTTGTTTTTTTCTTGTTTATTTATTTCTTATTCCAACTTCGGTCTTCCTTCTAAGGAGCTGATACTATTTGTAACAAACATTGATAAATTTGATATAAGATACTATCCTCTATATCCTATTGCAGATATAATTAAAATATTTGTCTCCCCTGACTTATGACTCCTAGGAGATATCCTCCTATTAAAATGGTATAGAAGGAGAAAATTATGAAATTTGAGACGAATGTACAAGAAGCTTGCTACAACAAAGTTTGTTTATGGATGAGAGAATTATTTGATAAATTTCCCTGCACCAGACAAGATTTACCTGGTGTTAATTTGTTTATGGGTTCTGCCTTGGTTGAAGTATTTGTCTTTCCTTGGGGAGATGATGAGGCAATTATTAATACTCGCTCATCTGTTGTAACGAATGTTAATTTTACACCTGATTTGCTGCAATTTTTATTACGAGAAAATAGTAAAATGCGCTTTGGCGCTTTTGGCATAGATAAAGATAATAATATTATATTTGAACATACAATAGTTGGTTCGACTTGTGATAAACCAGAGTTAGAAGCATCTGTCAAAGCAGTTTTAAAAATTTCTGATGAATACGATGATAAAATTGTTGAACAGTGGGGAGGAAAAAGAGCTATGGATCGAATAAGCTGAAGTCAGAAGTCAAAAGTCAGAAGTCAGAAGTTAAATTCGTGGCACGGACTAAATTTCATAGGAGCGAGAATGTCTGCCCTAGTAGTGGCGACTGCTATAGTTATTACAGTTAAGAGTGAGATACTTAACCTTGATATAATCTTTTTAAATCAGGGATTTAGCCCTCTAATTTTTATTTGAAACGACTATACTTTGATTTGGCTAAAGGAATTTATATTTTAGAATTAATAGTGCTTTTTAAATTCATTAGTATTAATCTAATTTTTCCAACTTTATGCTAAAAACAGAGCCTACTTACAAATTTCCCGAATCTAACCACCCCATAGTTAAGTCACTCTTTCATCACAGTGACCAAGAACTATTGACCCTATTTCAAAACTATCCAGACCAAGGTAAATACTTTGTCGCGATTTTCTGTCGCTATGGTATGATAGTCCAAACTTTAATTCAACATTCTGTGCGATCGCCGGTTCAAGCAGATTATCTATTGGCCAAAACTTGGCAACATATATTTTACGAATTGCGTGGCTTAGATTTACGAGAGGGATCGGATACAGAGACCGGAAATACTACTCTTCAGAATTGGTTAATTAATGTTACAGCCATTAGTATTAACCAAGAAGAAATACCCCCTGTCGAGTCAATTCGTTATTCTTTAGAAATGGCACCACCACCTTTATGGTGTTATGTCAGGCAAGTATTAGATCAGTTAGAGCCTCTACTACGCTTGATTTTGTTAATGTTTCAGACTTTTCACTGGAGTGAAACAAGAATAGCAGCTTATCTCCAAGCTGAGGGAGAAACCATTTCACATCAGGAAGTAAAATCTTTACTACAACAGGGATATCATAATCTAGATACTAATTTGCCAGAAGATATTAAAGCCATCTATTTCAATGATGATATTGAGAAAGTTAGTACAGGTATAAATCAGTTTCTCAAAGTTCCAAAAGAACCAGAAGCAGAAAATTAGAGCTTTTCTATGTACAATCATTTCTGTACAAAAGTTTATAACTCTAGTTTTCGTTTGTTAAGTGCCCTACGATTAAGTAGCTATAGGTTTTTAGAAAGATTGAATACCTTTCCCACTTAAGGGGGAGGTTTCAGACCCTATTTTTCGGTAACTTATCCTAATCTCATACCCAAGATTTGTTCTATCTTAAACCTAGTTCAAAAATACCCCACCTTTACCAGTAATATTAAGTGACTTTGTATCCAAATCAAAATCTTCTGTGGGGTTAAATATAATCTCCAACAATGTGGGAGAAATACTCCGAGGACGTACTATTAGTAACCCACCATCAGAACGTTGGTAGGTTAAGGTTAGTGGGATTGGCAGTTCAGATAATTCTACTACTGACGTTTCCCCTAGAATCCGATGTCGGCCACCTATTACCTGATATTCAATTACAGCACCGGTTTGATTAATTAATCTTAGAGTGATAAGACCTTCAATGGGGGTAACCCTACCAGCAGGTTCCGGAAATTGGGGTAGGGGTTGAGTAGTCTCTGACTGCTGAGTAGGAGGACGATCAATATTAGGAGACTGACGGCGAGTCGGTTCAGTCGTCTCAGGTTCAACCTCCACAGGTTTTCCTCTGTCACTAGATGGCTCAGAAGTATCCTCTTGTCGCTCGGCAGCAGGAGGCTTAGTACCGGTTGGTGGCCCTCCAGCTTGGGAAATTGTGACGATCATTAAACTGCTACCAATGGCACTAATGATAGAGGTTTTTTTAACAAACTTAGAAAAGAATTGAGTCATCATCTTCCTGGGATTTTGAATAAGGGTGTCCTGATATTATTTTTAGGTGAGGACTTCTACCGATATTTTTGTTAAAACCCCGCCCTTAAGGGCGAGGTCTTATCGAGTACAAGTTAGGAGCTGAAGCACTTCAAAATTAAGGTCTCACTCCATTTTAAACCTCAAAAACACTCTTTCCTCTTATCTCTATTTACCAAAAACTTTTTCAGCAAACTCTACTGGAACATACTTTTTCAACAAAATTTATCATAGTAGTTTGTTACTGAGCAACCACAGAGTTTTGTATAGTAGTCGAAGCAAAGGGCTTGGACATTGCTAAATATTATACCAGTTTGAAAAAACAATGCTACAAAAAAGTACCAACAGCGATCGGAGATACTTAAAAAGAGCTTCTCTAATTCATTTGAGAAAGCTATCTCTATACATCACATCTTCCCTTTTTTGCTTCAATATTTATTCCAACTTCAGTCTTACAACTTCAGTCTGACCTACTCCCTTTCCATGCAACGTCCCTAACATTTGTAACAAACATTTATCACCCTTGGTTTTATTTGCGGAGCATTTGGGCACCGAAAACTCACTCAGAGATTACTTATAACTTCTGACTTGCGCGCAGCGCTATACCTGGAGACCTAGATATGAGAGGTTGCCCTAACTCTGATGTAAAGGCAAAATAACAGTGGCCATAGTACCTACTTGGGGACGACTTTCAATCGATATTTGACCATGATGATTTTCAACTATGGCTAGAGCGATCGCTAACCCTAAACCTGACCCAACTGTACCGCGATGGGAGTGAGCGGGGTCAACTCGATAAAAGCGATCGAATAAACGAGACAAATTTTCATTGGAAATGCCTATACCATTATCCTTAACTGTTACCTTGAGACAATCATTTTTAAGATTTTGACAACCTCTAAAAATTACTCCACTATTCTCAGAGGTATAGCCTAGTTCCCTTTTCTGAGTTCTCAAAATTTGCTTTTTAGCTTTTGGAAGGCGCTGCAACTCTACTAGGAGATGGCCAGCAGATGGTGTATACTGCATACCATTACTAATCAAATTTGTAAATAACCTGGCCAGTTGTTCCCAATCTCCTGTAAGTGTAATATCTTCCTCAGAAACAGGATGTTTGATAATTTTAGATTTCTCTTGATTTTTGTAATATTTATAGTTTGATGTAGAGTTCTGGTTCGATGTAGAATTTTCTTCAATAAAATCAGGTAAGGAAATTTTTAATTCTAGATTTATACCTTGGGCAGTGGCGATCGCCTGTTGTTCTTCTACTACTTCCATCAACAAAGCATCCAAGGGTACTGGTGAAAACTCCGACTGGACTATTTTACTATCTTGACGTGCCAAAAATAGTAAATCATCTACTAAGCGCCCCAAACGACGAGTCAAACGTTCAATCACTTGTAGTTGTTGCTGATGTTCGGATGATGCTAACTTAGGGTCTGCCAAAGCTACCTGCACATTAGTTTGAATCATTGCTATGGGGTTTCGGAGTTCGTGGGAAGCATCAGCAGTAAACTTTTTCAGATGTTGATAAGATTCTCGTACTGGTTGTATTGCTAACCCGGAAAGTAACCAACCGATACCCCCTACAGAAATTACGACTAAACAGATACCGATACTTAAGTCTAGGATTAATTGACGAATTGGTTTTGTTACTTCAAACCAAGGATGACTAACTCGCAAATATCCTAAGATTTGACGACCTACTTCTACTCTGTCTGTCACCTGTCGTAGCAGTACACTATTCTCCGTGATGGGTTGTAATGTTTCAATTTTTCCAGAGTGGGGAGTTATTCGCACTGTTTCTCCAATACGGTTGGAATGTATGGGAATATTTAGAGGTTCAGAAAAGGTTGACCAAAGTAATTCTCCTGTGGGACTAAACCATTCAAGATCGATGTGATCATCTTCTACAGTATTGGCATTATCTCGAAAGCTAGCTTGAAGGTTGACACCTAGTTTTTTACTATTTTCTTTGGGAGATATGGAAGTAGGTTCGATGACTAGCGATCGCTCTACTATTTCTACTACATGAAGTAATGTATCATCTATACGTTCGATTAGGGTACTACGGAAATAGATATAAAACCCAGTGGTAAATATGACTAATAAAATGGCTGTGACTGTAGTGTACCAAATTGCTAAACGGCGACGAGTTGCTTGAAACATAATTCAATACAGTTCAGTTAAGGATTTTTTAAAGAAGGAAGAAGGCTTTAGTTATCTAGGAGAGAAGGCTTTAGTTATCTAGGAGAGAGGGAAGAAGGAATAAAGAAAGTAGATGAGTTTATGGACAGTTAAGGATTTTTTTGTGGCAATTCTGTAATCTCAAGAGCTACTCTCACAGTTCTATACTATAGGAGTTTTGGTCTTATCTGAACCGTATTGAAACATAATTGATTTCTAAGGCAGGAAACACAAGAGTTTCTAAAAGTATAAATATGATCGCCTAAATCAACAAAACTATAATTTTGCTATAAAAACTTTGGTTTGTCTTGAGAATATTTTTGTCATTTATCATTGATTTCGGTCTTAGTTCTTTTGCGTTTTCTTCTACTTTTTGAATGGTTGGGATTTTCTAATTGTTGTTTTGTGATTTTTCTAGACTCTCCTTTAGCAAATTTTGATTTCAGTATAGTTATTTCTTTTTTTGGCAAATATTGATTAGTAGGTCCTGCCACTACTTCCCCATTTCTATTAAAATATCCTCTCTTTTTACTCCATTTAAAAAATGCAACTTCTACATTAAACCTCTCCAACTCATTACAACAAATTGGCATAATTTCCTCTCTGCGATAATTTATATAACTATATTTTTTGTCTAACATTACTCTTGCTATTCCTTGATAAAAACTATCAGTAAAATCATAGATAAAATCTATTACAAATTCTCCTTTTAGAGTTTATATAACTCTCTTTAAATCTAGTTTTACAAGTGCTAGACCTTCATAAAAATGCCAAAATGCTAGATAAATAGGAGGTATTATCACTTTTCTTTTTATGTTTTTATAATCATGTCTCTCATTTTCTTTAAACCTTACTAATTCATCAGCACTATCGGTTATTTTTTCATCATTATTTTCTGGGTTTTGTGGTTTATTCATATCAAAAAAAGCCATGATAATCAATATATTTAATTTGATTATTAATCTAGATTTATGCTTTTATTAAAGAAAACTAACCTGTTACTTCTGATTATGGGGGAATCACCACATTTCCATCTTTATTTTTATACCCCCATTTTCCATCTTTTTTAAAAGGAACTAAAAACCTAATTATTGACAATAATTAATGAAAACTTTGGTTAGTATTGATGATATAGCGCTACTTGAATCGGGAATAGGGAACACTTAACTGGGAACAGGAGACTATCAAAGGATTTGAGGATTTATAAATGTCCTAACCTTAATGCGTAGCGCTATATTACTATTCTAAATTCAGACCAGAGATAGTTGCACACCATAAAATCTCTAATAATGCAAATAAATTAAGAAAAAATTTTTATACTTTTGACTTTTAACTTTTGACTTAAATATTGGCCATGCCAAAAAGTGGTATTTACGATAAGATAATTTTATTTACAAAATCTTAATAAACCTTCACTTATGTTCATATCTTCTGAAGGCATAATCAAGCTCAAAAAATCCCTCAAACAAAAGGTATTTTTTGGGAATGAGCCAACACCGGAACTTATAGCCATACTACTTGTTTACTTTGTTCAAGGAATTTTAGGGCTGGGGCGTTTAGCTGTGAGCTTCTTTCTCAAAGATGAATTGGCTATGAGTCCGGCTGAAGTTTCGGCATTATTAGGCATTGTCGCCATACCGTGGATGATTAAACCGGTTTTTGGCTTCATTTCGGACGGAGTGCCAATATTTGGCTATCGACGAGGACCTTACATAATTTTTTCTGGAATATTGGGGGCGTTTTCTTGGGTAGCATTGGCAAAATGGGTGCATACTCCACTAGAAGCTACAGTAGCGATCGCTATGAGTTATTTATCAGTAGCTATTAGCGATGTCATAGTTGACTCCCTTGTTGTACAAAGAGTGCAAAAAGAATCTGTAAGTAGTACAGGTTCTCTACAATCTTTATGTTGGTCTGCCGCAGCATTAGGAGGACTAATAACTGCTTATTTTAGTGGCTATTTACTAGAACATTTTAACAATCAAACTGTCTTTTTAATTACAGCTACTTTTCCTTTAATTGTTTCTGCCATACCTTTCTTAATTGAGGAAGAAAAAGTTACTATGGGAATTAACCTTGATCGCCTGAAACAACAAATTAAACAGGTAAAAAAAGCCGTCACTAAAAAATCAATTCTATTACCAACGGCTTTCATACTTATTTGGCAAGCAACCCCAAATTCTGAATCAGCTTTCTTTTTCTTCTCTACGAATGAATTAGGATTTCAACCAGAATTTTTAGGTAGGGTACAGTTAGTAATAAGTATTGCTGCTTTATTTGGTGTTTGGCTATTTCAACGGTTTTTTAAATCTGTTCCGTTTCGGAAAATTTTCGGATGGTCTACAGTTATTTCTGCTGTTTTAGGAATGACTACTTTACTGCTAGTTACTCACACTAATAGAGCATTAGGTATTGATGACCATTGGTTTAGTTTAGGCGATAGTTTAGTGCTAACTGTAATGGGAAAAATTGCTTTGATGCCACTATTAGTTTTGGCTGCTAGACTTTGCCCACTGGGAGTAGAAGCGACTGTATTTGCTTTATTAATGTCTATCAATAATTTAGCTCAATTAATTTCTCATGAAGGCGGTGCTTTATTAATGCACTGGCTCAAAGTTACAGAGACAAATTTTGATAATTTGTGGTTGTTGGTAATTATCACTAATCTCTCTACTTTATTGCCTTTACCTTTGCTAAATTGGTTGCCTTCATTTAATGCTCAAATAGAGCAAGAAGAAAATATTAATTCTTTACCAGTATTAGAAGCAGATTAGAACCGGTAGGTTCCGGTTATAAAGTTGGCGGACATTATTTAATGCCAGAATTTTTGCCAGATAATGATGCCTACTACAGAAGTTAGAAGTTAGAAGTTAGAAGTTAGAAGTTAAATTTTTGCGGTCTCCAAAGGTTTGAGTTTACTATCGCGACATACGCAATAGAGATGAATATATTTTTAGTTTTGAATTTGTGATTAATTCGTTTTTTTGTCTAGATAGAGTTTTCAGAAGAGTCAGAGGGATGGCTAAGAGAGAAAAACTGCTATTGCCAATGACTTTAAAGTTAGTCTCTCAAACGGTTTGAGTTTACTATCGCGACATACGCAATAGAGATGAATATATTTTTAGTTTTGAATTTGTGATTAATTCGTTCGATTCCTGGTTTTGCCTTTTTACACGATATGGTAATTACACCAAATTACTGTGTCTTTTTCCAAAATCCTGTTACTTTGAATCCTCTTCCTTTCTTTCTGGGATTGCGAGGTGCAGGTCAATGTTTGGAGTTTTCACCTAATAAATCAACACAGGTGATTTTAATTCCTCGTGATGGTAGTAAAGCCATGAAAATTTTAGAAACGAAATCTTGTTTTGTGTTTCATCATGCTAATGCTTGGGAAAAGGATGGGGAAATTTATGTAGATTCTATTTGTTATGAATCTTTTTCACAAATTGACCTGGGCGATGATTTTCGGGAGGTAGATTTTGATGCAATTCCAGAAGGTCAGTTATGGCGATTTAAGATTAATTTGTCAGAGAATAATGTAGAACATGAATTAGTTGAAAGTCGTTGTTGTGAGTTTCCTACTTTAAATCCGAATAATGTGGGAGAAGCTTATCGATATTTATTTATTGGAGTAGCAGATCGGTCTAGTGGAAATGCTCCTTTACAAGCAATATTAAAGATTGATTGGCAAACGGGAGAACGTCAAATTTTTAGTGTTGCACCGCGAGGTTTTGCCGGGGAACCTTTATTTGTTCCTTTTCCAAATGGGGTGAATGAGGATGATGGTTGGTTATTAATGTTGATGTATGATGCAGCGGAACATAGGTCGGATGTTGTAATTTTGGATGCTCGAAATTTGAATAAAGAACCTGTGGCAAGATTACATTTAAAACATCATATCCCTTATGGTTTACATGGGAGTTTTACGCCTAATTATTTTGGTCAATAATTCATGTTTGGTTGATTTTAAAATCTAGAGGCAAACGGTATATTACTACAAAAGCGGAGTCTTATTACTGAGAGCTGACAGCTAATATCAAATCCCGATAATTAGTTATTGTAGGTCATTGCGACTGGAACGGAGTGGAAGGAAGCAATCTCAGGGGTGGCATGAGATTGCTTCCTATCGTCGCAATGACTATTTTTCAGCCAACGAGGAGCAATTTTTGAAGATTCCTTGGTGATAATTGAAGATTTTGTAGGAGAAAAAATTACTCAAAGTTAGTTTTGTTTACAGGACTTTTTAGGATGGTGAGATACAGTTGAAGGCTAATCTACATTCTCCATCTATATAAAATGTAAAATAATAAAATTTTGTACCTCACTAGCTCCGAAACTGCTGTAAGTCCCATTAGAAGACCCTCTAAAATTATTAACTCCAGTAAGTAGCTAACATCAGCCACAATTTACTTTAGAAATAAACGAACTAGACAAACTAATATTTCCTTTAAGACTTGAGTTGTTTTTCTAGTCAGAGCAACTCTCAATATCTCCAAGATTTTTATAGCTTAAAAAAGTTTGATATATAAATTCAGTAGTTTGTAGATAGGGAATAAAATAATATCTAAGAAGCTGTTTGAAAAGTACTGGATGGAACCGATTAGTCCTAAAAACCTCACTCCCTTGCTCCCCTTCCCTACAAGGGAATGGGGGTTAATAAGCCTCTCTCCTACCAGGAGAGAGGTTTTTATGAGGTTACAAACAGTTTCTAAACAATTTGGATAATAAGTGATAAAAAAGTTTTTGTTTGTAGTTTTGCTCTAGCCCTAACATAAAGAATTGGCTAAAACCCTACTACGAGCGTAATACTAAACATAATATAATTTATTTTTGAAAATCTAATAATTTATCAAAACCTTAATTTTGAGTTAATCACAATTGAAAGGTTATATCTGATAAAGTTGCTAAGGTGAGGATACTCAAGATAAATATGAATATAGAAAAAAATCAAGAATACGATTATCAAGTAGGTAATTGTTTAACGCCACATCACCCCACTTATGTCAGACGAGCGGCAGACCAAGAATTATTTAATGCGTTGAAAGCTGGTAAATATTGTTATGTATTAAGTTCTCCACAAACAGGTAAATCAAGTTTAAAAGTTAGTACAATCAAACTTTTACAAGCAGAAAATATTATCTGTATTGCTCTAGACATGACTAGAGTTAACAATAAACTTTTAACTCTAGACGAATGGTATAATCAAGTAATTTTAACTTTAGAGAAAACTTTTATATTTCCTAGACATTTCCCGGAATTATGGTGGGAAGAAACGGCAGATATGGCTGCCGATGAAAAATTATTTCTGTTTATTGAAGAAGTCTTGCTAGCCAATACTCAGAATGAAAGAATAGTAATTTTTATAGATGAAGTTAATGATGATAGTGTTGTTAATTCTGGGTGGAGTAGCTTAGGGGTATTGATCGATTATTGTCTGCAGGAAAGAGCAAATAATCCAGAATTTAAACGTTTAACATTTGCCTTACTAGGGATGACGATACCTAATAATTTAGTAGATGTATGTAGATATATTGAACTTAGTAACTTCAAAATAGAAGAAGTGGCTCATTTTGTGCAGAGATTTGAGGGGATAGTAAAACAGCCACTAAAAGTTATGGAAGAAATATTATTTTGGTCTGGCGGTCAACCATTTTTAACACAAAAACTATGTCAAATAGTTATTAACTATCTAGGAGAAAGAGGGGTAGAAGAAGTTTATAATGATGTAGCTTTAGTAGAAGATTTAGTGAACATTTGTGTGGTAGAAAATTGGGATGCACAAGACTACCCTGTTCATTTCAGCAAAATACAAAATCTGTTGCTGAAAAATATACAGAAATCTACAAGTCATTTAGAAATATATCAACAATTATTAAAACATAGCAGGTTAAAACCACCTGGTGAAAATAATCAAAGATTTAAAAATGATGCGATCGCTAATAGTAAATGGGAGATAAAAGAGTTATTGAGGTCTGGTATAGCGAAAATCAATCAAGGATTTTTAGAGGTATACAGTCCTATTTATGCAGAAATTTTTAATCAAGAATGGGTAGAACAATATTTAGCACAAATAACTCAATCTGTTCCTATAGTCCCTCGGCAAAAATTAGAGTTAAATGAGTTTAACAGTCAGGAACAAAGTTGGCAAAAAGGAGCAAATATTTCTAACTTGGAAATTCCCGAAAATTACAAAATTTCTAGTAATAGTGCGATTAATCCACAACAAAAACAAGTAGGAAATCCCCTAGAGTTAAATGAGTTGAACACTCAAGTAACAAACTTCCAACTAGGAGCAAATATCTCTAACTTGGCAAATCCAGAAAATCGCCAAATTCATAGTAATGATGGGATTAATCCACAACAGAAACAACTCGAAAATCCCTTAGAGTTAAATGAGTTGAACAGTCAGGAACAAAGTTTCCAAAAAAGAGCAAATATCTCTAACTTGAC
>NZ_JBNHEP010000067.1:0-41848 GCF_050015995.1 Dapis brunnea BLCC-M229
TGCTGCTAAAAGCTCTGGGTCTTCTTAAGATTTGTTTTACAAACAGTCTCTAATTTTTTCAGTAAGGCAATATGAAATATGGTAGTGGTGTACAAGTAGTGATATCCTAAAAAAAGTCAAGTAGTTAATTGAATACAATTTTTTTGAAACTAATAAATCATGGTACTTTCTGTTCCCTGTTTCCAGTTAACTGTTCCCTACCTCTAATATTATGTTCGGTTAAATAGTTATATATAATTAAAGTTCGTAGTATAGCTCTCAGCCCTATCTACAGTTCGGGCTGAGAGCTATACTACAAACAAAAAATTTATTATAAGTGATTATCCGCAATTCGTAGCTCCCCCGGAGGGGGCACATGATATAATTACTAGATCTACAGGACTACCTGAAATATAAATGTTTCTTAGCTTATACCAAGCTTCAAAAAAGTATGTTACCAAATAATAATAAGACTTAAAATAATTGCTATTATATCATATTATAATAATTAGTAATCAAAAAAAAATTTATTTTTATACTTTCTTTTTTCCTTCTTCCCTCCTGACTCCTCCCTCGTTATTTATAACTATTTAAACGGACATGATATTTAGATATATCTTTGACTAAGAAACTAAAATAAACCCTAATAAATGATATTCTAATATATTCATTCTGACTTCTAAAAACACCCTAAATATTTGTAGCAAACATTGATCAAATTGCTCTTACCCTTAAGATTAATTTTATAGATATTCCTGTGCAAATATTCTACTCTATTCGAGTCCCTTGGGACATAGTGACATTTTATTATGCTGGTCTACTTAAACCAAGAATAGCGTATAATATATTAAAAGTATCCTATTGAAAAGACTCAGTTTTCAGAGTTTCCAGAATTATCAAAGAGGTTGTATTGATGAAGTTTATTTTGTGGCCAAAACATCGCTTTCTCAGATATTCCCTGGTATTTTGCTTACTTTTATGTATTAGCGGCATTGCTATTAGTTGTACTTCAACTTCTTCTAATGAATCTTCTGAAGGTGAAAAAATTTCCTCTCCTAATCCCCCTATTAGTAAGCCTTTACAGGTAGCGGTGCTTCCTTGGCAAAGCCCCGAAAAGCAGCAAGAAAAATTACAACCTTTAGCTGAATATCTAGAAACTATTCTCAAACGTCCGGTTAATTTCCAAATCACGAAAAATTACGCAGAAGCAGTTGATTTGATTGTTAAAGAAGAGGTAGATATGGCATATTTAGCTGCTCTTACCTATATCAAAGCTAATGAACGCAATCCTAATATCAAACCGTTGGTTATACCCATAGATAGAGTGAGTGGCCGACCTTGGTATACTAGCGTAATTATTGCTAATACTACCAAAAATATTAAAACTCTACAAGATTTAAAAGGTAAACGGTTTGCTTTTGTTAGTCCATCTTCTACCTCTGGGTTCCTGATACCCATGAATAGCTTGGAAACTGCGGATATCGATCCCACAAGAGATTTTTCTAAAATTCGCTACTCTGGCAGTCACGATAAAGCAACAGAAGATTTAGTAGATGGTGTGGTAGATGCAGTCACTAACGATAAGGAATCTTTCCTGCGGAGTCAAAAATCAGGAAAACTTGATGCTAATTACAAAATTATCTGGGAGTCAAACCCCATACCTGCCCCCCCCATAGTTATCAATACCAAGAAGTTCGCCCCCGAAGCGATCGAGCAACTGCAAGAAGCATTGATAGATGCTCCGGTAGGTGTTGTAGATGTAAGTGGTACTGAATCTGCTGGTTATACCTTAGCTAAAGATTCTGACTTTGAGGAAATACGACAAATCTACACCCGTCTGAAGTCTATGACAGTACCCGAAAAATGAAGATTCTGACTAAATTTATCGCTTCGACAGCAATTTCTGTGGGATTAGTAGCTGCTTTACTCGGAGGTAGTACACTCCTGATTACACGGATAGAAAAATCCATAGACCAAACCCGCAATCATACCAATCAAGCAGTTCGTAAAAGTCAACAACTTAAGCTTTCTCTAGAAAAGCAAACTTCCACACTGAAAGACTATCTTTTGCTTAATCGCAGTGCTGTTTATATGAACATCTATCAGCAAGAGATGTCAAAATTTTTGACCAATTTGGAAGAGATTAAACAGTTAATACCAGAATCTAAAAAACCAGAAGTTATAGGTCGTCGTCATGAATTTCTTGTCCGCTTAGTGAATAATATTATACAAGATAAAAATTATTCTACTTCTCGGATCAAGCAAGATGTCAAAGCTATCAACTCATTCGAGGATGATATTCTCTTTTTCCTTAACTCCTTGGTGGAGGAAGTACGGCAAAAAGATGCTGTTAGTCAAGAAGTTGCGATGCAATTTAAGCGAAATGCAACTATTGTTACCTACTGTTTAATTGGGGTAGTGTTGCTGATTTTCATTGGTCAGTTTTCCCTAACACTGTTACCAGTAATTCGCTCGATTCAAACCCTGCAAATTGGTGCAACAAAATTAGGTATGGGGGATTTAAGTTATCGTTTGGATATTCAGACTGGTGATGAAATTGAGAAATTAGCCCAAGAATTTAATCAAATGGCAGTTAAATTAGCTGCATCTTACTGTTCATTGGAAAAGAAGCGACAAGCTGCTGATGCTGCTAATCAGGCCAAAAGCGAATTTTTAGCTAATATGAGTCACGAACTCCGTACCCCCCTCAATGGAATTCTAGGTTATACTGAAATCCTCAATCGTTCCCAGACCTGGGGAGAAAAAGAAAAAAAAGGAATTAAGATTATTCACCAGTGTGGTTCCCATTTACTCACACTGATTAATGACATCCTGGATATCTCCAAAATTGAAGCCCGCAAACTAGAATTGCAACCACAACCGATTCATTTACCATCTTTTCTCCCAGGAATTGGGGAAATTATTCGCCTTCGGACGGAAAAAAAAGGTGTTAATTTTGTTTACCTACCAGATACCAATTTACCAGAAGGTATTTTAACCGATCCTAAAAGATTACGTCAGGTATTGATTAATTTATTAGGAAATGCTGCTAAATTTACACAAAAGGGTAAAGTGACATTTAGGGTAAAGGTAATTGATTCTATGGCAGTACAAAAACAAACTGAAGATCAAATACCTGAAGATAAAGTCAGACTCCGTTTCCAGATTAAGGATACAGGAATTGGCATGAGTCCAGATTCTTTAGAAAAAATTTTTCAACCCTTTGAACAAGTTGGTGAGGGGAAACGATACGCTGAAGGAACTGGATTAGGACTTGCTATTACTCATAATATTCTCAGTCTGATGGGTAGCGAGATTCAAGTTAGAAGTGAATTAGGAGTGGGCAGCACTTTTACCTTTGAAGTCGATTTTCCTCTAGCGCAAGAGTGGCAGCATAAAGTTATGACTAACACCGAAAAGCAATTAATTGGTTATGAAGGGGAGTCGCAAACTTTGTTAGTTGTCGATGATAAGTGGGAAAACCGCTCAGTAATTGTCGGGTTACTGGAACCACTAAAATTTAATGTGATTGAAGCAGAAAATGGGGAAGATGGTTTGAATAAGGCTAATCAGTTGCAGCCAAACTTAATTATTACTGATTTAATGATGCCAGTCATGGATGGATATACCTTTGTCAAGCAAATCAGAGAATCGGAAATACTTAAGGCGACTCCAGTGATTGTTTCTTCTGCATCTGTTTCCTCAATGGATAAACAGGAGAGTTTGGATGCTGGTGGCGATTCTTTCCTAGAGAAACCTGTAGCAGCAGATGAATTGTTTAAGCTACTACAAGAACATTTACAAATTACCTGGAAATATGAATCTATTCTTACTCCTGATGCTACTGAGTCACGACATCACCAAAATATTAGCAAAAGCAAAACAGAAACTACTAACACGGATATGGTATTACCCCCACTAGCAGACCTGGAAAACTTATTTCAACTTGCTCAACAAGGTAGATTAAAAAAGTTAGTAGCAGCAGCTCAAACTTTAGAACAAAAAAATCAAGATTATGCTACCTTTGTTGATCGTATTGTTCAGCAAGCTAAAGACTTTGAAATTAAAAAAATTACAATCTTTATTCAAGAATCTCTAGAAAAATCAAATAATAAAAAAGGAGTCAGGACTCAGGAGTCAGAAGTCAGGAGGTAGGAAGGAGTTTTTTCCTTAACTTTGGGTAGATTATAGGTATGATTTGCACTCTTAATTTTGGACTCAAAACTTACATTATGAGCAATTTAATACCTAAAATCAGCAACGCCAAAAAAAAGAATGCTACAAAAAGGAGGGTCTTGAACAAATATACTGAAAAATAGCTACTCCAATTTATTTTAGATAGTTATATCTATCTTCTTCCTGCTTCTGTAGGGACGTTGCATGCAACGTCCCTACCATTTGTAACAAACATTTATTAAATTAGTATTATGGATAATTCAGATTTAATTTTAGTAGTAGATGATACTCCTGCCAACTTAGCAGTTCTTTCAGAAGCCTTAAATGATGCTGACTTTGAAGTAGCGATCGCCACAGATGGTGAATTAGCTATTAGTCAAGCAGAATTAAGTTTACCCAGTTTGATTCTCCTTGATGTAATGATGCCTGGTATTGATGGTTTTGAAACTTGTCGCCGTCTCAAAGCTTCTAAGATCACTCAAAATATACCCATAATTTTTATGACAGCTCTTAGTGATTCCACTGATAAAGTCAAAGGTCTTAGTTTAGGAGCAGTTGATTATGTGACTAAACCATTTCAAGAAGCAGAATTAATTGCCCGCGTGAAAACACAGTTAAAATTATATCACCTCACGGAACACTTAGAACATCAAGTAGCCGAACGTACAGCAGAACTAAAGCAAGCTTTACATCAGGTGCAGCAGTCCCAAGTTCAGTTGGTGCAATCAGAAAAAATGGCTGCCCTAGGACAGTTAGTTGCAGGAGTTGCCCATGAAATTAATAACCCTCTTAATTTTATTTATGCCAACCTCACTCACATGGAGGAATATACCGAAATATTCTTAGATTTTCTGGAACTCTATCAAAAAAACTACCCTCATCCCGTTGATGAGATTCAAGAGCAAGCTGAAGATGTTGACCTAGAATTCGTCCAGTCAGACGTAATTAAAACGATCGCTTCTATGAAAATAGGTACCGAACGTATCCGAGAAATAGTATTGTCGCTGCGAAATTTTTCTCGTATAGATGAAGCTGAATTCAAAGCTGTCGATATTCACGAGGGTATTGAAAGCACCCTAATGATTTTGCAACATCGCTTCAAAGCTCAACCTAAACGTCCAGAGATTCAAATAATCCGAGAGTATGACAAACTACCTCCTATAGAATGCTATTCTGGCCAACTAAACCAAGTATTTATGAATATTCTGGCAAACGCCATTGAAGCTCTAGAAGAATCTAATGCGAAGCTTACATATCAACAAATTCAGGATAACCCGAATCAGATCGTAATTCGTACATCTGTAATTGATTCAAAATCTGTAGAAATTGCGATCGCAGATAATGGTTGTGGTATTCCAGAACATATTAGACAGAATATCTTTGACCCGTTTTTTACAACAAAACCTGTAGGTAAAGGAACGGGTATGGGTCTGTCCATCAGCTATAAAATCGTTATAGAAAAACATAAGGGTCAACTCAAGTGCTTTTCAGAAGTTGGACAGGGAACAAAGTTTGTGATTCAAATCCCCATCCATCAGTCAATTCATAGATTGATCTTCTGAATTCGCGGCATTAATTTAATCCGTTCTCAAAAATTATAATAATCAGTAAAATCTATGATTATCTAACCGTCTGTTTCTGTTACTAGTTCAAGCTATTATATCAAGTCTCATTAATTAGCCATAATAAATCAGCTACTTTTAGTCATCTTTAGATGAGTTCTGCTGTGCAGTCTAGAAATTTATTTCTTGGCGGATGAAAAAGAATCACTTGTTGAGGACTACCAAAAAACAACACCTAAGCCTTACTCACTGAGTGACTTCCTTCCATTTTTGGATGATATCTGGAGATGTACTAAGCCATTAATCTTAGTTACCTTGCTCCCTTTCTACCACTTAAGGAAGTATCAGTTTTCTATCTAGGTGTTGCTTTTGAGTATTTAACGAGACATATTTTCTTGGATTTAACAGAGTTGTAACCTCCTGAGTTGCTAAAATTATTTCCTCTATTTTACTAAATTTGAAATGGAGTGAAACTCAAACATAAATTTGAGAATTTTTTACTCCCAATACCATTCAAACTTGAGAAAATATTAGCCCCTAACAAAGGAGTTCCTGTTCTTTGAATCAGAAACATAACTAGACTTAGCAGTGTTGTTTTTTCCTCCTTATTTGTATGTTAACGGCTTAACCGAAAATCAAGGTTGATCCCAACCTTTCTCTTTCTCAACCAATACTTGTGCCTTTGGCATCCTTCTCGGAGTTTTACCTTCTTGCTAAGAAGATCGGGTTATGAATATTTGAAGCTTTACTGCTTCAATTACTAATCTAACATTTTTCCTAATTATTACAAGGAAACTTTACTAAACTTTACTTTTCAATTATTGACATGAAAAATTTGATTATTTTCAATTTAATATCACAATAATATTGTTGTTATTAAGCAATCTTTTTCATATAACAACACCCACCTATACTCACTACATTACTTCCTCTTTTCCTCTTCAGGTCTTGGAATTATACAGTCTTAAATTTACTGTAGTATTCCTGATATTATTAGTAGGAAGTATTCGCTTTTTAGATGGGTGTTATTGTGGTTTCGTATTGAGACAGACTTAAAATAGAACAGCTTTTTTTACCTCCTTAGCTGAGTGATTTCCTCTGTATGATTAAAGGTTAAATAGAGTTAGACTCTTTCAAAAATTTGAGTTCATTGCTCCCCTAAAACAATTTGAGGAAATATCAACCACAGTCGGTTGCTGTTGATGTCTGAACAGACAGATGAGCGATGGATTAAACAGTTTGTTTGTTACCTCCTTAGTTATCATTTCAACTCTTGTGCATCTGTCAAAGAAGTTTATTTACTTCTTCATATTTATAATTTAGCACTATTAATCAACTATGCAAGTTAATGTAATGAAACTTCACTTAATAACTGTTCAATACTTTTGATATTGTAAATATAGGTTAAATTTTAGTTGCATTTACCATATAATAAAAACTTCACTGAAATTCTTATTAGGAGATAATTTAGTATTTAGGAAAATATAATATCGACATAATATCGACTATGTTAAGAATTGAAAAAATTATAAATTAAACGACCATCATATGTTATGTAGCGATCGCAATATTCTCAATACAGGAAGCAACTTCTCGTTACTGTCAATGTTCATTTACTAGACATAGGCGTAAAAATAAACAAGCCTTTTATTTAACCATTGCAATTGACAGCAATAGAGTTGTCAAACTCACCCATGAAATAATTTTTCGTTTCTTTTTCCTAAAAATATCTTGCATGAGTGGCTCTTGCATGAGTGCATTCTGGAGCTGCTCGAGCCAAAAATCGATATCTTTATCTTTTTCACGCCTATGTCTACTGGATATAAATCATCAATTACCTTTAACTTGTGACTTTTTTATTTTGACTTTTGGCTTGTGACTTTAAGCTTGAATAATTGAGACACAATTGTGGGATTCTAATAATATATAAATTACTAATCAACAAATTATCTAAAATCTAAAAAAAGGTCAATATAACAAGACCCCAATTAAGTGGCCCATAACGAGAATGTTAAAAACATCAATTCCATCTATACGAGAACAACAAAATCCCTTAGTATGCCAACTAGCAGACACCATAGAAGCAGTTTGGCAACGCTACCTAGACCTAGAACCATATTACCTACCTGCGGAGCTAGGTTATGTAGAAGGCCGTCTGGAAGGGGAAAAACTAACAATTGAAAACAAATGCTATCAAACTCCCCAGTTCCGCAAGTTACATCTAGAACTAGCAAAAATAGGCCAAAACCTAGATATATTGCACTGTGTTATGTTTCCCAGAACAAGTTATGCCCTACCTATGTTTGGTACAGATTTAGTAGGGTCAAAAGGCCAAATAAGTGCAGCAGTAGTCGATCTATCACCCTTAAGCCAAGACAGAAAACTACCAGAAGTCTATAACTATCAACTTCAAACTTTACCAATAAAAGAATTTTCTCATCCTCGGGAACTCCCAAAATGGGGCGAAATATTTTCTGAATTTTGTCTATTTATACGACCAACTGGTTTAGAGGAAGAACAAAAATTCCTATCGATAGTGGAATCTTACCTAGAAATACATTGCCAGCAAGCGATCGCCCAAAAACCCGTTACTCGAGAACAACAAATTGAGATTCTCAAATCTCAACGCCATTATTCCACTCAACAGAGACAAAATGACAAAACTCGTCGAGTCCTGGAAAAAGCTTTTGGGTCAGAATGGACAGATGATTATTTAACCACTGTATTGTTTGACATCCCTGATTATTGATTAGATAGAAAATTACGAATAGTTTTTTTGATTAGAAGACAGCTAGAGTACAAGTGTGAGTTATATTCCAACTAATTGTAGTTGAGCGATGGTAACTCGCTCTAAAACTTGTTCTAATTGTGCTTTTGTTAAAGAGTATCTGTCTTGAGCGGGGCTTGTTTTGAGGTGTGAACATTGCGGATGACCGTTGCGGAGCAATCGCAACGCTAGCGCGAACGAGATTTGAATGCTAGCTTAAATCTAGCTTCGGCGCTCAGTTAGATCTCCGCTCCGCGTTCCACCTTTCGGGATCTTAGTTGCGTTACGCCAGTTTTGCGAAGCAACAGCAAACGACCGCGTGTGCTTGTGAACTGGATAACGCCGACGTTGCCAGGTAGAAGCAAGAATAGAACAGATAATTGTAGATTTTACAGATTATGGTACTATGGCAGACTATTTCGGGCGTGGCAATGTTACTTTTGAGTGAGCGATGGTAATCCAGTTTAGACCAAATTTATTCCGGTAGGAGATCGCATTGTTAGTAAGACTTATATGACTCGTGTAGAGAGAGAAAATACACGTTTACCTCATTATTTAGCTCGGTTACATCGCGCTCGCATTGTGCGCATTCCAAGTCTGTTGAAATGTTAAAGCACTCAATTCGGCTACTGATTCATTACCTTCTATTTCCCTATAATTCATCTTTTAATCTGACAATGCCTAAATTGATGTGAAAACAGTAATATAGTATGGTATTTGTTGTTAACCTAGAAATTATTCAATCCGCAGAAGATAGGAAATGCTACAAGTTTACCAATAATCATCACAGTTTCAAAGGCTCTTTTAGTTTGGATATTAACAATGTTGATCTGTTGTTTGTCGGGAGCGATCGCAATGTGTAAATTACAACAGGCTGACTCAGCAGATATTTTTTCAACTATGAGTATAGAGAGTAAGATTATTCCCAATATTTAAGTTTTAACTGTTATTATACCATTTGGATAAATATTTGCTACAAATTCCTGTTTCCTATCAATAAATTTTGATAACATTCTTTTTTCAAAATGGCATTACACATATAGCAATCCGCGCATTGATTGTGACAATTTTTATAATAGTTAATTTGAGCTGAAAACATGAGTAAATTCTGACTCGGTCCTCGGTCATCGTTCCTCCTAACTGCCACCAAAATATTACAACTTAAATAGGATTGCTATACCATTTACCACGACAAAAGTAAAATAAAAGAGGAATAGTATTTGCTTACTCACTTAAATTTTTTAAGAATATCACTACTTGTACACCAATATCGGCAATGAATTCAGCAGTAGGATTAGGAGAAAGAGTAGTAAGCTACCCTAATAATTTATCTGGCAGGCAAAAGTAAAGAGTGACGATTACTCATGCTAAGGTAAGTAAACCTAAGTTATACCATTTTACAGAATTCAGAATTCAGAATTATGAAGTTAGATTGGATAGGCTAAAAACTTTGACAAGAGAAAGGTTTGAGGCAATTATTTGACATTTAAAGTGAATTGGTATTAGTATTAGCAGATGAACCCACGGCTACTTTAGATAGTAAATCTAGTAGAAATATAGTTGAAATCATACAAAATTTAGCTATAAAAGAAAACACAACTATATTACTTGTCACCCAAGATTATTGCATTTTAAAAGGTCCCGTTAGGAATTGTTCAGATATAAGATGGCCGTCTGTTACCGAAAAATTCAGGTATAAAGCCTCTCCATTTATGGAGAAAAAAGAAAAAAATTTCTTTTAGGCAATCCTCTTCTTTATAAGAAGAGGTAATTATTAATTATTAATTATTAATTATTAATTATTAATTATTGAACCCAGGTATATTTAACAACAATTAAATAAATTAACTGAAAAAAATTAAATACCAGCAAGGAAATTAATACTGCTACACAGAAAAGAGGTAAAGATTTTTGAGTATAATAATTTTACTTTTCGCCAAAAGCATCCCTAATAAATTTCCAAACAGCTCAAAAGTCGGGCAGTACTACGCCATTTATTTATCGAGTTTTCTTCTTCCTTATTTAATTAATTATTTCTGAATTTGTGCCTCGTAATGTTAAACCTTTTGTTTTGCTTGTTTTGCTTGTTTTGCTTTTTGTCGATTGTTTTGTTCCCCCTCTAGAGAGATTTTTTTTACGTGCGGGTGGTTTTGGTGGTGGTGGTGGAGTAGCACTTTTAGCTGAAGGTCTGTTAGTACGAAATAGAACTCCATCATGAGATTGTTCTAGTACCAACAAAGGTGTTGGTTTAGCTTTTTGATCCCAATCAATATGTACAATTCGACCTTGAATTGTAGGAGTCCAATTATCATGGTCATCACTAGGACTAAGATAGGTTTCTAAACAATCAATTATTTGAATAATAGTTTGAGAAGTTGCCTGAGTTGGTAATTTTGTCAGTTTTATTGATACCCGAAATAATACTCTTTTTTTCATATCTTTACCGACTTCTCCGGTCTCATATTCCACTTCAAACATCGAATCAACTTGTCGCCCACTTGGATTGATTTTCTCTCCTGCTGCTACTGGAGTAGGGCGCAGTGCAACACTAATTTGTTGTTTAACTTTTACCTTAATTTGGTTAACAATAGCAAAGTGGAAAACTTCCTCTGCCATCCGCATTCTTAAGTAGTCTAAGTTAAAATCTCTTGAATGGATTAGGTCAGGATTTTTTTCCATTTTCGCTATGGTCCCTAGAGCTAATTTATACTTTTGCTGGAGGTCTTTATTTCTAAATTCTTCTACACTAAGTTTCTTATTAAATTGCTTCATTTTTGCTTGGTGAAATATACCCAAAATAATCACCAATACTAAGAGTAATCCAGATGCACCCATCCAAATATATTCTCCTTTTGGCAAATTTGGTTCTGGTGCTGGGGAGGCTTGGGCTAACTTTGGTTCCACAAAAATAATTGGTGTTAACATAGGCTCTACAGAGAATTTAACAATGAATTTACAGGGATTTAAGGTAAAAATCTAGGAGTTAATATTTTCAGAATAAATTCCTGATATTTATACTTGTAGGTAGTTGAGGCTATTGATTGGCCTAAAAATTATAGGTTGTTGAAAATAACCACAGCTATAGGTACAATATACACTCTTAGATAAGTTGACTTGATGGCCTTTCATTAATTGATAATGGATAATTACCTCTGGTTAAAACCATCAGATTTAATATAAGGAAATATTATTTCTTCTCTTGGTCGATTGGATATGGCGTTTAGCGTTCCGCACAACGCGCGTTAACGCTACGCGACATGAAAAGCGTTAGCGTTAGCGAAGCTCCTCTGCGCATAGGCAGCTCCTCTGTTAGCGCAGCTCCTCCGGAGGAGGCAAGAGGCAGCTCCTCTGGACTCTTCGGGAAACCTCGCCATCCCATCCTACTCCATGCTCCGCTTTCCGAGCGCTGTCTTGGTCGATTGGATATGGCGTTTAGCGTTCCGCACAACGCGCGTTAACGCTGCGCGACATGAAAAGCGTTCGCGGCTCTGCAAAGAGCGGCAGACCTCCCCATCCCATCCTGACGGAATGCTCAGCTTTCCGAGCGCTGTCTTGGTCGATTGGAGGCTCGCGAGGAGACCTCGCCATCCCATCCTGACGGAATGCTGCGCTTTCCGACCGCTTTTTCTCCTTAAAAGGAGAGGCTTTATACCTTTATTTTTCGGTAAGATATAAATTGATTGTGTAATCCTAAATAAGTCCTACAGTCTCGTCAAAATTAATACCCTAAAAATTGTCAGAAGTTTTAAGCAAGTTAATCAAAAAACAAAGACTACTAATACTACTTAGCTCAAAATTAGTTGATAATTTAATAACTATCATGTAAACTAGACCTGCATTAATTTGATTTGATCGTACAAAATTACCTGAGATATTTTCAATCTTTGAGCTACTATCTTATAATTTATAGATATACTGCTTAACATAAGTTCAATAAAATATACAAATTTTCAAATATTTCTTGAAATATATAAATATTTATACAGAATAAAATCTAGTAAAGTTGTATTAATTATCACTTGAGTTTAACTAAATATCCGAAATAATTCCTATTCCTAATTGTGGCCTACGAACCTCTCCATCATAAATATCGTCCTCAGACCTTCACAGACTTAGTGGGTCAAGACGCGATCGCCCAAACTCTCACTAATGCCATCCATACTCAACGAATTGCCCCAGCATATCTATTCACAGGACCCAGAGGCACAGGCAAAACCTCCAGCGCTCGGATTTTTGCCAAATCTCTCAATTGTCTTTTCCATGACCATCCGACACCAACTCCCTGTGGCAGTTGTGATGTTTGTGTAGGAATTACAAAAGGGTCAACTCTGGACGTGATAGAAATTGATGCTGCCAGCAACACTGGTGTGGACAACATTAGGGAATTAATTGAAAGATCCCAATTTGCACCTGTGCAGTGTCGGTATAAAGTATATGTGATAGATGAAGTCCATATGTTGTCTGTGTCCGCCTTCAATGCTTTGCTCAAAACTTTGGAGGAGCCACCAGAGCGAGTGGTATTTATCCTGGCAACCACAGACCCTCAGAGGGTATTAGCAACTATTATCTCCCGTTGCCAACGTTTTGACTTTCGCAGAATTCCTTTGGAGGCAATGGTGAAGCACTTACATCATATTGCTACTACCGAAAAAATTGATATTACAACTGAAGCAATACAGATGGTAGGTCAAATTGCTCAAGGTGGGTTACGAGATGCAGAGAGTTTGCTAGATCAGTTGAGTTTGTTAGCGGGTGAAATTACAGTTGAACGAGTTTGGGATCTGGTGGGGGCGGTACCGGAACGAGATTTGATGGTACTGCTAAAAGCGATCGCCTCTGATAATTCGACTCAGGTATTGGAATGTACTCGTCAAATTATGGATCGGGGTCGGGAACCAATTATTGTATTGCAAAATTTGGCAGCATTTTACCGAGATTTATTAATAGCAAAAACTGCACCAACAAGTGAGAATTTAGTAGCGTTGACAAAACCTACTTGGGAAGAACTTTGTCAATTTTCCCAAAAGTGGGAAATTAGCACTATTTTAGCTGGTCAAAAGCATTTACAAACATCGGAAGTACAAATTAAAAATACTACTCAACCTCGTTTATGGTTGGAGGTAACTTTATTAGGATTATTGCCTTCTGCATTGGCAACTTCAAGAGTAACAGTTGAAAATTTACCCCAACAACAAACAACTAGAGAAGTAAGTAAAAATATTCCGGTTCAAACTACACCAAAAACTTCACCGCAAGTAAAATCAAAACCATCTGTTTCTTTACCTCCAGAACCAAAAATATCGGAGGCAAAAGAAATTCCTGCTGCATCAAAAAGCGAGGAAAATGTAGTTAGTTCTGAAGCGGTTAATATTAATCCTGAAGAACAGAATTTAGAGGAAATTTGGCAACGAGTACTTGCCGAGATTAAACCAAGTATTCAACCTTTATTTCGTGACCATGGAAAGTTAATATTTTTTGATAATCAGATTGCTCGTGTCAGCATGATTACTCAACCTTTACAAATAATGGCAAATCAGAGAATTGCTCCTATAGAAGCTGCTTTTGAAAAAGTTTTGAATAAGCAAATCAAGGTAAAAATAGAGCTTGATAATCCTAGAAATAATAATTCTCCCCAAAATAGAAATACAAATTTTACAAATTCCACTAGAAAATACAATCAACAAACTCAACCTGATAGAGAACAAGAAACTTCTAATTCTGATGATGAAATTCCAGAAGATGAACCAGAAATTTCCCCACCATCCGCTCCGATAAACTCCCAGAAAGAAAACAAAATTATTCCACAGGTTCCTGTGTCTAAACCACAGTTGAATGATGTGGTGGAACAGGAAAAATATTCTGAAAGAGAAGGAAAGACTGTGGCGATCGCTACTCGTCGTATAGTTGATTTTTTTCAGGGAGAAATAGTAGATATAGAATTAATTAAATCGGCAGATAAAACTGATTTACCTGCAACATCTGAGTCTTTAGATTTATCTATTAATTCTCATATTTTTGAGTCTGAAAATAGTAATCTTGGTATAGATGAACCAGAAGAAAATGAAGAGATTGAGTTGGATGATGATGTTGAATTTTAACTAGCTATCAGCTTTTAGTCGCAAACTGGTAGTAGAATGACACAGCTAATTTTGTGTGTTAGATTTTCGGGCGGATTTATTTGATCTGATGTTTAAATTCGTTAATTTAATCTGGAACCCGCCCCTACTATTGCACCATTTTAGATGTGTAAGTCCAGTATACTTTTATTCTAACTCATTTTCTTCCTAAATTCTCTTAGCATTTTACTGCTGCCAATTGTGAATGCCTGGTTAATTAAATTAGGAATTAACTCTTACAAAATATGATTGGGTAAAATGATTTTTTTCTATTTTTTCCATTAATATAAATGCTTTATACCTTAATTATTTGGCAACCATTTCAGTTATCAGTTAATAGACTGGCTCATTCCTGTTTCTAATATTTTTAATAAAGCATCTACATTCTGACCTAATTGCTCAAAACAATTAGGTGGAGATATTTCTGGTTGAAAATAAACTAATTTAATTTGACCATCACCAATAGCAATCATTAATACTTCTAATTCTGGTTTATAACCATCTATCAAACCTAAAATTTCCTGAATTTTACCATCAACATTACGGTTTAATGTTTCTATAGCTGCTTTTGAACAATAAACAAATTTTGGTGTTTCTTTTAAATCAATTCCAATTGTTTCATCAGTTTCTCCCTTTTCTAAATTTAGCCCCCATGCTAAAGCAGCTAATTCTTTTTGATTAGCTTTCACAAATTTATCTAACTGATGTTGCCAATTATTTTTATTTTGATTTGTTGGATTGTTATTAAATTCCATCATAATTTATATCTAAAGTTAACCAGTGTTTAAGATAAGACTGTAATCAAACACTAAACATAAAATGCTATACCTGTTTAGATACTGTTTGTAGTTGCGCTTTAGCGCCGAGAAAAATCTGTTTAGTTAGAAGTAGGAACGAATGGCTATTTACCCCTATATTCTTGCTATTACTAAATTTAACAGTTTGAGAATATCCTAGAAGTAATGGCGACCTATTATAACTATTAGCTTTATAAGCTAAAGCTAGATTTGAGGAAAAAAATATCTTATAAATAGCCTCGAAGCTACTACTTATAAAATTCTAACTTACTAATCTTAAACCAGATTGTACCCGCCATAAACTACCATAAATTCCTGATTTTTCTAATAGTTCCTCATGGCGACCAAATTCTACTATTTTGCCGTATTCCATGACATAAATACAATCGGAATTTCTGATTGTAGAAAGACGGTGAGCAATAGCAATAGTTGTCCGATTTTGAGTGATTTTTTCTAAAGACTTTTGAATAGCTGCTTCAGTTTCATTATCCACTGCTGAAGTTGCCTCATCAAGTATCAGAATAGGAGGATTTTTTAACACTGCTCTAGCAATAGCAATTCGTTGTCTTTGACCTCCTGATAATTTCTGTCCTCTTTCCCCAACAATAGTGTCGTAACCCTGGGGTAATTTATTAATAAAATCATCTGCTTCAGCAATTTTAGCTGCTGCAATAATCTCTGGCAAAGTTGCATCAAAAGAACCATAACTAATATTTTCTGCCACAGTTCCATGAAATAAAAATACATCCTGACTAACTAAACCTATTGCCCGCCGTAAATCTTGTAAATTAATTTGATTTATTTCAATTCCATCCAGAGTTATTTTGCCTGACTGAGCTTCATAAAACCTCAGTAATAATTTGACTATCGTACTTTTTCCAGAACCTGTTGAACCGACAATTCCAATAGTTTTTCCTGCTGGAATTTTCAGGGAAATATTTTGCACGACTGGAAAATTTTCCTGATAGGCAAAAGTAACATTTTCTAACTCTAATTCTCCCTTAACCGACTCAACAGATAAAGGTTTATCTCCCGGATGAATAGTAATCGGAGTATCCAATAAATTCATCACCCGATTCGTAGAAGCCATACTTCTTTGATATAAATCAAGAGTTTGTCCTAAACGAGTTAAAGGCCATAATAATCGTTGAGTTAAAAATACCATAACACTATAAGTACCTACGGCTAATCTACCAGCAACTGCTTCTAATCCACCTAATAATAAAGTTGCCACAAAACCGATAAAAATTATAATTCTAATTAGAGGTACAAAAGCAGCAGAAAAAGTTATAGCTCTTCTATTACTGGTTTTATAAGCTTCACTTTCTCTAGTAATTCTTCCTACTTCATAATTTTCTGCTGTAAAGCTTTTTATTGTAGTAATTCCTGAGAGATTATTAGATAATTGCCCACTTAATAAACTGACTGTTTCTCGAACTTCAGCATAACGAGGAGCCAGAAATTTTTGAAACCAAATTGAACCCCAAATAATAAACGGCATTGGTAATACTGCCCACCAAGCGACACTAGGAGCTAAAACAAAAAAAGCACCACCAATAATTATCACTGTTACTGTTACTTGAATTATTTCATTTGCCCCTACATCCAAGAATCTTTCTAGCTGATTAATATCATCATTTAAAATTGCCATTAAATTTCCTGTACTACGTTCTTCAAAATAGGCTAATTCTAAATCTTGTAAATGAGTATAAGTTTCAATGCGTAGATCGTGCTGAATATTCTGAGCTAAATTCCGCCAAATTCGCTCATAAGCATATTGAAAAATTGATTCTAATCCCCAAACAATTAAACTAAGAAATGTCAAAGCCAAAAGTTGCCCAAAAATATCTTTGATTCCCCATTGAGCAATTAGAGAATCTTCTTGTTTGACAACAACATCCACTGCAGCACCAATTAAAACTGGAGGTGCTAGGTCAAAAATCTTATTTAAAATTGAACAGATAACCGCTTGCCAAATTTGAGTCTTATAACTACTTCCATAGTTAAGCAAACGGAGAAAAGGATGTTTTGGTTTAAATATTTTTTCTGACAATGTAATCCCCTGATAAAATTTTTCCGAAAATACTCCAAATATTCTAACATAGTTGCTAGTATAGCACTACAAAAAAGTGTTAGGACATTAATAAAATTAAAATCATTCACAACCAATAGTTTTGACTTGAGCTGTTTCGCTATGTGACATGAAAAATACAGTTCCGACCTAGGAAGCTAGCTGTTTGCAGAGTATTCCAGCACGGAAATGCTTAAAGCATAAGTATAATGGATATCTCAAGATAATCAGTCTAGAGCAATCGTGAAAAATCCTTAAATCTAGAAAAATTATGAAACTATTAGTAAGCATTCAGCTATTAGTGGTCAACTCTCAGCAATAAGACCCTGCTCTTAAGGCTATACTTTATAAATATCTTTATTTAACATAAAACTTGATCAAACAAAGAAGTTATGTGTTTGCCATTAAATAGATTTTTGTCTTCTTCTTCCTTCTTCCTTCTTCCTTCCTTCTTCCTTCTTTCTTCTTCCTTCTTCACTAGCTTTAGTAGTTGGAACTCTAATTTATCTAATTCTAGCCAGAGTATGCTTACTATACAAGCTCAAGGTTTTCTCGATAACCGTCCCGACTTTTTTGACAAAGGACGACTCCAAATGGAGCAAGAAATAAAACAACTAGAACAACAAAATCCTCAGCCAATATTAACAATTGAATCAGGAGAAATACAGTGGCAAAATATTATTTTTAAAGAAGGTGGTTTCTCAATCTGGATGCCTGCTGGAACTATGACTGAAGAGACAGAAATCATTGAAACTGAGAAGGGAAAAATTAAATTTAAAGTATTTGCCAGTCATCCAGCATCAGCAAGATTTGTAGTGGCTTATTCTGATATTTTAAACAGTCAACAATTAGCCAATAAACAAAATATATTGCCCAAGTTTCAAAAGAAAATTGTTAATGTAACAGGTTTTGAATTGAGTAGCGATCGCTCCTATAATTTAGGAGATATTCCAGGTAGAGAATTCGTCTTGAAAAATGACGCTGAAACTATTACATTCCGAATCTATTTAGTAGGTCAACGGTTACATATTATCGGTGCAAGTGAAACAGCAAAAAATAATCAAATAGCTGGAGCAGTAGTAACTTTTCTAGATTCATTTAAGCTAAATTAAAATTATTGTCATGTTTGAACTGTTATCTTTTCCCTCAAATATTTAATTTTCTGTTCTCAACTCAAAAAGCACCATTTTCATGTAAGTTAAAAGAAAAAAAATATACCTTTTTAAGTTGATGATTCCAGTAGAACAATTATTTATAGTGGCAGGGGTGCTTTTGCTAGCTGGTATTATTGCCAGTAAAGCGGCTAATAAGTTAGGAGTCCCAGCTTTACTATTATTCCTTTTAGTGGGAATGGTAGCAGGTTCAGAAGGCATTGGTGGTATTGAATTTGATAATCCAATGCAAGCAAAATTGATAGGAGATTTAGCACTCACTTTAATACTATTTGCTGGGGGACTAGATACAAAATGGACTCAAATTAGACCTGTTCTCTGGAAAGGTCTAACACTTTCAACTGTTGGTGTAGGGATTACTGCCTTACTTTTAGGCTCATTTGCCTGGTTTATGCTTGGGTCTTTTACCAACTTCAATATTGGCCCAAAAGGTATTACTTGGTCAGAGGGACTATTGTTAGGAGCAATTATGTCCTCGACTGATGCTGCAGCAGTTTTTTCTGTACTCAAAACTAGCAATTTAGGACTCAAGGGAGACCTACAACCATTACTAGAACTAGAATCAGGGAGTAATGACCCAATGGCAGTTTTGTTAACTGTTCAAATAGTCGAAATTTTATCCACTGGTGATACTTCCATCATTAAATTATTGATTTCACTATTCTTGCAAATAGGAGTTGGTGGAGCATTTGGTTATGGTATGGGGCGTGCCATAGTATGGGTGGTAAATCATTTGCGCTTGAATTCCCAAGGTCTCTACCCAGTTGCAACCCTCGCAATGGCAATGCTGACATACGGGATTACAGATTTATTTGGTGGTAATGGTTTCCTAGCAGTTTATATTGCCGGAGTTGTGATGGGAAATTTCCGCTTTATTTACTCAGAAACTATTCGTAGTTTTCACGATGGTTTATCTTGGTTAATGCAAATTGTGATCTTCCTAACTTTAGGATTATTAGTATTTCCTTCCCGTCTCTTACCTGTAGCTAGTGTTGCTATAGTAATTGCGATATTTCTCATATTTATTGCTCGTCCTGTTAGTGTATTTATTTGTTTAGCTTTCAGTGGCTATCGTTTACGAGAAAAATTATTTATTTCGTGGGTAGGGTTACGGGGTTCTGTGCCAATTATTCTGGCAACATTTCCTGTAACTTCTGGTATTTCAGGTGGACGTAGTATTTTTAACGTTGTATTTTTTATTGTGCTAACTTCAGTTCTAGTTCAAGGTCTGACTTTAGCTCCTGCTGCTCGATGGTTAGGTTTAGTAGAATCAAATTAGATTTCCAAATACATTAGTAATTTCAACGGATTTATTTCACTAATATTCACAAGAAAAATGAAACAAATATTGCAGTGTATTTTTCTGACAATTACCGTAACATTACTCTGTTCTTGTACTTCTGCTCAAATCGTTCAACAACCACTAAGTCAACCAAATCATGATAATAATACTGCCGTTGCTGTTAATTATCCATCTGCCCAAAAAACAGAAATTATCCTCACTGAAAATCTAGAAATAACTACAGGACAGACTATTTATGTTCCGATATATTCTCATGTATATTACGCCAACCAGCAACGAATTTATAATTTATCAGCAACTCTAAGTATTCGGAATACTGACCTAGAAAATCCTATAATTATTACTGCGGTAAAATATTATGATACAGAGGGAAAATTGGTTAAACAATATCTGCAAAATCCATTAAAATTAAATCCTTTAGTTTCACGGGATTTTTATTTAGAACAAAAAGACCAAACTGGCGGTTCTGGAGCCAACTTTTTAGTAGAATGGGTAGCAGAAAAACAAGTAAATGAACCAATAGTTGAAGCGGTAATGGTTGGTGTTTCAGGAAGCCAAGCAGTGGCATTTTCTAGTTCAGGTAGGGTGATTGAAAATAAAACTAATTAAATGAAGGGATAAAGCGTATTTGAGCCAAATTAATTGGAGATAAAATTTAACCTCAAAAGCTTTTTTAAGTAGGGGTAAATGTAAAATAAATTTTGTCTAGGTACTCAGTTTATCTGATAAAACTCTTTGGAGATTTAAGATAAGCGTAATAAAATTTTTAAGGGTTAACAACCCAAGACCGCTATGGTTTCCTCAAATGATTCAGGTAGGTAGGGGCGCTACCCTAATAAATAAATTCAAAGCAAAAAAAACAATACTAAGTAAGTTCTATAATAAAAAGTATATCAATTCCGGGAAAAAAATCATGGCAAACATTATTGCTTTACTTGCTTATGACAGCAAAAAAGACAACTTAGTTGAATTTGTCAAAAAACATAAAATTGTATTATCTAGGTATCAATTAATAGCGACAGAAAACACTGCCCAATATATTTTACAAGAAACAGGTATAGAAATAAATTCTGTATTAGCAGGTCCTTTAGGAGGAGATGCTCAAATAGCTGTAGAAGTAACTACGGGTAATGTAGTTGCTGTTATTTGTTTGGTAGACTATCTATTCTATCAATCTTATGAACCCGATATCCAATTATTATTGCGTCTTTGTCAGGTGCATAATGTTCCCATTGCCATCAATATTGCCACCGCAGAAACTATTATTAACAGTTTCATTCAAACCACTGTTGCTCACCTCATATTTAACCCCATATCTGGTCAAGGTAATGCTCAACAAGAATTATCATTAATTAAATCACTTCTCGAACCTTATCTACATTTATATATACATCAAACAACCCCAGACAAAACAGCAGAAGAATTGACAGAATTAGCGATCGCTAAACAAGCAGATATAATTATTGCTTCTGGAGGAGATGGTACAGTTTCTGCAGTTGCTGGAGCTTTAGTAAATATAGATATCCCTCTGGGTGTAATTCCCAGGGGAACAGCTAACGCCTTTTGTATGGCATTAGGAATTCCCAGTATTACCCCCATCAGAAGTGCTTGCGAAGTTATCTTGGCAGGCAAAACTCGCGTTATAGATGTTGCCCGTTGCAACGAACGTACCATGATTTTATTAGCAGGGGTGGGATATGAAGCAGAAACCATAGAAAGAGCAGACCGGGAAACCAAAAACCGTTGGGGAGTGCTTGCATATATGATGGCAGGTTGGCAGCAGCTCAACGAACAGGAACTTTTTGATATTGAAATTGAAATTGACGGGGTGACGAAAACTTTCCAAGCAGGAGCTATTACTATTGCTAATGCAGCTCCACCCACATCATTTTTGGCTCAAGGTTTGGGACAAGTAATTATGAATGATGGTCTATTAGAAGTAATGATAATTACCTCCAATAGTAGACTTCAAGCTGTTAACACTGGAGTTAGAATGTTCGGGTCAGCAATATTTAAAACTCCTGCTCAACATGAAGACACTATTGGTTTGCGGACAAAACGGGTAAAAGTTAGTACAGATCCACCGCAAAAAGTTGTGCTTGATGGTGAAATTATTGGCACTACTCCTATTGAGGTAGAGTGTATTCCGAGTGGCTTAATCGTACTTGCTCCACCAACCAATGAAACTGAAGAAAAATCTGCCTGGAGTTTTCTCTCCTTCCCAAAAAGAGTTAAAAATCAGGAGTTGGAAAAATGAAGTAAGAAGTTAGAAGTCAAAAGTTAAAAATCATCGGATAATTTGAAGCTATAAAACAGTATAATCTGATTTATTGTAGGCAAAAAATAAAATATTTATTAGAATTATCCATTGTAAAATATTTGCCTACATTATCACTTAACTAGCAATTTTTTAATGTGAAAACAGACAGTATTTTCTATCAACTATTTCTCACATTTCCAACCAGTTTTCTTGAATTAATTGGTGTTGTTCAACAAATAGCTAATTCTGCTAATAATAATTAGATAACTGAAGAGATTCAGACTAATATCATGTCCGGATAATGAGTGATAAAAAAGTTTTTGTTTGTAGTAGGGCTTTAGCCCTAACTATAGATGGGGCTAAAGCCCTACTACGAGCCTTGATTATAACTATTCAAGCGAACATTATATCCTACATTCCGCACGACAAAATGTAGCATGAAAAACGGAGACAGGAGACAGGAGACAGGAGACAGGAGGCAATTAAAGTGGTCAATAGGAGTAAGTAATTGAGTATTTATGCTTAATATTTTCCTGAGAATCTGACTCCTGAGAAAGGTCAATGAATAGGATTTATAGAGTATAAATACGAACCCGCGCTACCATTTTTGATACTACTTTTAATATTACAACTTGACGTGCGGAATATGGGTTATATAATACCATGTCCGGTAGCATCGGAGCGTGTATAGAATTAAGTTTCAATTAGAAGAAACCCTTCAGCATAAGTGCCTTCTGCCCTCTGCCTTCCTTCCACAAAAGTACTCTTTGTGCAACAAAGCTATTATTAATTAGACCTCTCCAGAAAATAAACTTGCTCTTTATTTAAGACAAGCTAGAGTTGTAAAATTCACTCTCCGAAATCATTTTTCGTATCTTTTTCGTGAAAATATATTCCCTGTTAAGTGTTAAGTGTTCCCTACTAGCCGCAAAAAATCTATATCTTTTTCGGAGATATCTATTATATTATGTTCGGTTAAATAGTTATTATAATTATAGTTCGTAGTATAGCTCTCAGCCGGAACTGTAGATAGGGCTGAGAGCTATACTACAAACCATATACTTTATTATAAGTGATTATCCGAACATGATATTAGACATCTGGTGAAAATTCAAAATCAAATCAGTTATCATCCAGAAATTATTTGTTCTTTCTTCCTGTTCCCTGTTCCCTGTTCCCTGTTCCCTGTTCCCTCTTTTCCGGAGATATCTATTGTTAATTATTGAACAACGCCTCATTCGATTATTTCTAATGCATCTATCTTAGCTTTAATGTCTTCGTCTTCAAGATTGTTGTAGTGTTTGTTTAGTAAAATAATATCTTTTGGTTGCCAATCCACCTTTTTAACCACTTTATTAATCTGTGCTTTCAATTCAGGGCGCAGATATTCTAGATTTTCAGTGTTTGGCCAAGCATCAGCAAAAATCTCCAAAATTTTGTTGCCCTCTTCCCTACTAATAGATCGTTCCTCCCCAAAATTATTTATTTGATCGGGATATCGTTTTGGTGAACCCAACCATTGAATTAAAGTAATGGTATTAGATTCTCCTCCACTTGTAAAGTAAGCAAGAAAACGAAGTCCTGCTTCTTGCTCTCTGTTTCTATGAGTTGCATTCAAAATTTGTAAAATCTGCTGAGTATTAAATTTTCCAATCTGGGCTAGTGTTTTTGCTGTTGCTTCACGAACCTCCGAATCTTCATCCTCCAACAAACCTAACAATTGGGGAATCAATTGTTTAGCCTCCGAACCCATCTCACCCACTGCCAATACTGTTGCTTCACGGACATCCGAATTTTCATCTTTCAACAACTGCTGCAACTGGGGAATCAATTGTTTAGCCTCCGAACCCAGATTACCCACTGCGGATGCTACAGCAGCACGGACATCGGAATTTTCATCCTTCAACAACTGCTGCAACTGAGGAATCAATTGTTTAGCCTCCGACTCCAGATTACCCACTGCGGATGCTGCAGCAGCACGGACACGCTCATCTTCATCTTTGAACAACTGCTGAAACTGAGGAATCAATTGTTTAGCCTCCGACCCCAGATTACCCACTGCGGATGCTGCAGCGGAACGCACACGGTCATCCTTATCTTTAAACAACTGCTGAAACTGAGGAATAAATTGTTTAGCAGTCTCCGACCTCATCTCACCCAATGCCCATGCTGCTGCTCTACGAACACCCACATCTTCATCGCTGAACAACTTCTCCAACTCAGGAATAAATTGTTGGGCATCCCTTTCTATCTCACTCATCGCCCTTATTACTGCAAAACGAACACGTATGTTTCGATCCCTCGACAACTGCAGTAGTTGGGGAATCAATTCCATAGCTTCCCACCCCATGTCACCCACTGCTGTTGCTGCTACATAACGAACCTCCGAATGTTCATCGCTGAACAACTGCTGCAACTGGGGAATCAATTCTTTACCTTCCGATCCCATCTCATCCGCTATTATTGCTGCTGCGTAACGGACATCTGAATTTTCATCCCTCAATAACTGCTGCAACTGGGGAATCAATTCTTTAGCTTCCCACCCCAAATTACCTACTGCTGTTACTGCTGCTCTAAGGACATCCGAATTTTTATCCTTCAACAACTGCTGCAACTGGGGAATAAATTCTTTAGCGTCTGACCCCATCTCACCCACTGCTGTTACTGCTGCTGCACGGACACGCCAATTTCTATCCTTTAACAACTGCTGCAACTGGGGAATCAATTCTTGATTCTCTGACCCTATCTTACCCACTGCTGTTGCTGCTGCTCTAATAACACGCCAATTTTCATCCCTGAACAACTGTAGTAACTGGGGAATAAATTGTTTAGCCTCCGACCCTATCTCACCTATTGCTCTTGCTGCTGCCAAACGAACACGGAAATCTCTATCCCTCAATAATTTTCCAATTTGTTCTACTCGCTCCGACGGAATTTCAACAACAGGTTTAAAGTCATATTCAGACATTTTTTTCATAGCCTCACTCCAAACATCAGGGTCAGAATCATCTAATGCTGACCACATTCCCTGGAGCTGCCAGTCTTCTGGCGGTGATTTGTCAGAAGCTTGAACATGACTCAAATTTACTACTAATAACGCTACCAATAACAGCAGCAAAAAACGCCATTTACGAAGAAAGGAGTTAGAGAGTTTCATCGTCTTAAGATTGAGAGATAGAAAGCAGCATTTTTAAGCTTAACATAATTAAATTGACGGAAGAAAAAATTTAAGAAAGAATTTAGGCGAACTGAGATTGCTTCGCTCTACTTTGTTCCAGTCACAATGACAGAATAATATCTTGGTAGTCCTGTGTTAGGGCTAAAGCCCTACTAATAGCGCGTCAAGCTTGAAAATGTGGTTGAAAAAACCTAACCCCCCAACCCCCTTCCCTGCAAGGGAAGGGGGGAAATTCTCCCCTCTCCTTGCAGGAGAGGGGTTGGGGGAGAGGTCTTCATTGACTCGCTCTTTACCCACATTTTAAAGCTAGACGAGGTACTACAATTTTAGTCTAGACACACTACTACAAACAAAAACCTGATATAAATTTAATCAATTTATATCTTTTATTACTTGGGATTTTGCCACCCTTCAACAATAGCAACTCCTACATTAACGTAAGGATTATCTAATAATTCTTTGAGTGCTTCTTTGCCTCCTGCTTGTAATGCTCCGACAAAACGTTGACGATTATTTGGCGGAATAGAAGCGGTGACAAATGCTTCTTTTTCTGCATCTGTGGCATCGGGATTATTTGATTCTAATTGTTTCAATAATTTTTGAATTTCCTCAGCAGCTTCGGCGAGGGTTTGCTTTTCTTGGGAGCTATAATTATATTGGGTTCCACTTCCCATAACTTGACTGCCACTTTCAGCTTTTTCAATTACATTAGCGCCATCCATACTGCTACTATTTGTTTCAACTACTTCACCAACTTTAGCTTGACCAACTTTAGCTTGACTAAAGTCAAATTTTGATTTTTTAGGATCATTCATTTGTTCACTCCTTATATTCTTAAATTCAGTATTAGGGTTAGCTTCAATATTAGGGCTAGCTTCAATATTAGGGTTAAATTCAGTATTAGGGTTAGCTTCAATATTAGGGTTAACTTCAATATTTATATTACTATTTTTCTCAACAATCAGCAATTTAATAATTTCTAGTAGGTTGAAATTATCTCCATTTTTTGATAGTTCCGACCGAGAATTTAATCGTTGAATAAATTGGTCGCTCACCACATGGTCTTTCGTTTCCGCTGCATTTTGTAATAATTTCTCTCGCAGTAACCAGGCTTTTTCGTAGGGTAAAAGGGTGGCTAATAATAGATAAACTCCTCGAAATCTGGGGTCGTTAATATGTTGTTCTAATTTTTCATTTTCTCCACTGAGAAATGTCTGCACGATAAAATATTCTTGAATTTTGTCATGGCGGAAATACCATTGGGAACCGGAATTTGTTTCGACATGGCGTTGACGGCGCAAAACCATTTTGTACTTTTCCATGCAATGTAGCTCTTTTTTCCACTCGGACGGAATATTAATTTCATCGTTGAGGCGCATTTGATATGCTGTTTCGGCAAATTCTGTCAGGGGAAAAGAATTAAAATTTATCCGGTCGTATTCTGCTGCCATCACCTGATACTGCTGTTGTTGCAGGTTGAGCAAGTCGGGGGTTTTTCCCTGGGCGAGAATTTGCCCGACAATGGTTAGATCCATGGGATTTGATAGTAACCGACGGACTGCTTTGCGCTCTTCCTCTGACTGTTTCTGGTTATTGAATGCTTTTTCCAGGTATTCTTCGCAAGCATCTTCATATTCGGAGCGGGAAATTGAAGTTTCTGCGGATGGCGTAAACTGACGACTGCGGAGAAAACTGCCAATTTGCTGACGTTGCAATGGTTGGAGAATATAGGTTTTGGTGGCAGAAGGTGGAATCCAATCTAGGGGTTGTGTTGTTAGGAGAATATGACCCCGGAAATGACGCTCGACAAAATAACTGATTTTAGTGCGGGTGTCGGGGGTGACTTCATTGAGACCGTCGATACAAATTTCTAGGGCGTTGTTGTAGATAAGGTTTTCTAGGAATTTGCGGTCTGTTTGAGAAATGGGGATTTTGGCTTGGATGGCAGCGATCGCTCCTTCGGCACATTTGCTGGCGGGTAGGTAAACTAAGAGATTTTTGCAGGTTTTCGCCCAGTAGCGCAGGAACATAGATTTGCCGAGACCAGATTCTCCTTCAATGATCATGGGAGATTGCACTTTGGCAATGGCAGTTTTGATGGGTTGGAGGTTGTGGGTATTTTTCGGGCAAACCTTGGAGTCGGGAAAGTAATCTTGAGGGTTGAAACTGTCGAGGTTAGCGTCTGCGATGAGGAGGGGTTGGAAAGGGGAGAGGAGTCGGCGGCGGAGGAATGGTATCCAGGTGAGTAATAAACCGATGTAACCGAGTCCGGCAAATCTACGAATCTGGGGATGCCAGAATAGGCTTTGAATTTGGGGAGATTTGGGATAGAGGCAGAGAGAGGAGAATGAGCCAAGTTATGGGGTGCAGTAGTAGAATTTTCCAGATGTAGGATAAAACTTGTATTCCTTCTAATATCTTGATTTTTGTGTCGATGGAATCAGCATGAGTAGAGTTGGCAGCTTTTAAATTTTTGTAGTGAGTGGTGAGGAGGTTAATGTCTTGGGGTTGCCATTTGACGCGATCGACTACTTTAGCAATTTGTCTTTCTAATTCTGGGCGTAAGTCTTCTAGGGTTTCGGTTGCTTGCCAAATTTCAGCAAAGAGTTTTAAGACTTTTTTGCCTTCTTTTCGAGAATTATCAAACTTATTATTTTCATAGGGGTATTCTTTGGGTGAACCCAACCATTGAATTAAGGTAACGGTGTTAGATTCTCCGCCACTGACAAGGTAAGCGGTAAAACGAAGTTTTGCTTCTTCATAGCTGCTTTTAAGGGCTGCATTTAAAATTGGGAAAATCTCCTGAGTATTCAATTTTCCCATTTCACCCACTGCTGTTGCTGCTGCTTTACGGACAGAGGAATCATCATCACTCAACAACTTTAGCAATTGAGGAATATATTGTTTAGCCTCTGACCCCATCTCGCCTATTGCTGTTGCTGCTGAATAACGGACAAACGAATCATCATCTCTAAACAACTGTACTAACTCGGGAATCAATTCTTTAGCCTCCGCCCCGATCTGACCTACTGCCCACGCTGCTGTTGCACGAACTCTCGAATCATCATCACTCAACAACTGCAGCAACTGGGGAATCAATTCTTTAGCTTCTGACCCCATCTCACCCACTGCCATTGCTGCTGCTGCACGGACATCCGAATCATCATCACTCAACAACTGCAGCAACTGAGGAATCAATTCTTTAGCCTCTGACCCCATCTCACCCACTGCTGTTGCAGCAGCAGCAAGGGCAGTCCAATCTTTGTCCCTTAACAACTGTAGCAACTGGGGAATCAATTCTTTAGCCTCTGACCCCATCTTACCCACTGCTGTTGCTGCTGCTGCACGGACATTTGAATCTTTATTGCTGAACAACTGTAGCAACTGTGGGATTAATTGTTCAGCCTCCGACCCTAGATTACCCACTGCCCTTGCTGCTGCTTTACAGACACGCCAATCATCATCACTCAACAACTGCAACAACTGGGGAATAAATTCTTTAGCCTCCGACCCTAGATTACCCACTGCTATTGCTGCTGCTTTACGGACACGCCAATCATCATCACTCAACAACTGCAACAACTGGGGAATAAATTCTTTAGCCTCCGACCCTAGATTACCCACTGCTATTGCTGCTGCTCTACGAACATCCGAGTCTTTATCGCTCAACAACTTCTGCAACTGTGGAATAAATTGTTCAGCCTCCGACCCTAGATTACCCACTACTATTGCTGCTGCGGAACGGACACGCGAATCATCATCCCTCAACAACTGCTGCAACTGTAGAATAAATTGTTCAGCCTCCGACCCCATCTCACCCACTGCCGTTGCTGCTGCATAACGGACACGCCAATCTTGATCGCCGAACAACTTCTGCAACTGTGGAATAAATTGTTCGGCCTCCGACCCCATCTCACCCACTACTTTTGCTGCTACTGCAAGGACATCTGAATCTTTATTGCTCAACAATTTTCCAATTTGCTCAATCCGCTCCGGGGGAATCTCAACAGGAGGCTTAAGGTTATACTCAGACATTTTCTCCAAAGCTGCAACCAAAACATCAGGGTCAGAATCATCCAAAGCTGCCAACATTCCCTGGAGTTGCCAGTCTTCGGGGGGTGACTTCTCAGAAGCTCGAACATGACCCAAATTTACTACCAACAGCACCAACAACAACAGCAGCAAAAAACGCCATTTACGGAGAAAGGGGTTAGAGATTTTCATCATCTTAGATTGAGAGATATAGCAATTCCCACAGTTATGAGGTAAATTTACGATCCCCCTAAATCCCCCTTAAAAAGCTATCCTTTATAAGGAACTCCTGAAAACCTCGTGGGAGGGTGGGGAGAGGGGGAAGAGGGGGGTGGGGGGAGCTAAAACTGTACCTCTTTTGTTAAAAAACTGCTATAGAAAACAGCAGCTTATTTTAAGTCTATATATTAACATATTATATAGAATCCGGTTGAACACTCCTCATTACGACGATAGGAAACAATCTCCCAAAACCCTGAGATTGCTTCCTTCCACTCCGTGACCGTCGCAATGACTTGGGTGTAGTAATTATCCGGATTTGATATAACACCAATTTCATTAACCTAGTAGTTTTGTAGGTTGGGTTGAGGTACCCCGAAACCCAACAAAAATAGATAACCAATAAAGATAGATAAATTGTTGAGTTGCGGTCGCTTAACCCAACCTACTAGCGTGTCTAAACTAAAATTGTGGTTAAAAAACCTAACCCCCCAACCCCCTTCCCTACGAGGGAAGGGGGAGAAGAGTCCCCCCTCTCCTTGCAGGAGAGGGGCTGGGGGAGAGGTCTTCATTGACTCGCTCTTTACCCACATTTTAAAGCTAGACGAGTTAGTAGTAGCGTGTCTACACTAAAATTGTGGTTAAAAAAAACCTATCCCCCCTTACTCCCCTTTGAAAGGGGGGAGGAGGGAATGGGGAGAAGAGTCCCCCCTCTCCTTGCAGGAGAGGGGCTGGGGGAGAGGTCTTCATTGACTCGCTCTTTACCCACATTTTAAAGCTAGACGAGTTAGTAGTAGCGTGTCTACACTAAAATTGTGGTTAAAAAAAACCTATCCCCCCTTACTCCCCTTTGAAAGGGGGGAGGAGGGAATGGGGAGAATATTTCCCCCCTCTCCTTGCAGGAGAGGGGTCGGGGGAGAGGTCTCCATTAGACATAGGCGTGATAATTAAAAATCAAATCAATTATAGTGCATAAACCATTAATTATTTCCCCCTAATCCCTACTCCCTACTCCCTACTCCCTCTTTTCCGGAGAGGTCTCCATTATGCTCAAACTTACCCACAAAATAAATCTAGACACGCTACTACTGTAAGTTTTGTAGGTTGGGTTGAGGTCTTCCGAAACCCAACAAAGATAGATAAATTGTTGGGTTGCGCTGTCGCTTAACCCAACCTACTGGACTGACACATCTAAAACTGTGCATTAGAAAAATGACTTAATCTCTAATAAATTCAGACTTTTCCTAAAAATTTATTGCACCATTTAAGGTGTGTCAGTCTACTACTGTAAGCTATGGCACAATATTAAGGACAATCAAATAGTGTCCAAAAATTTAATTTCATCTATGACCAAAACCATACCAGAACTACCAACCAAATACGACCCCTTTGCTACTGAAGCTAAATGGCAAAAGTATTGGGAAGAAAATAACACTTTCAAGGCTGACCCTAACCAAACCGGCGACCCCTACTGTATCGTTATTCCCCCACCGAATGTTACAGGTAGTCTCCATGCAGGCCATGCTTTTAATAATTCCCTGATAGACACGCTTATTCGTTACCATCGAATGCGGGGTGACAATACCCTCTACCTCCCAGGTACGGACCACGCTAGTATTGCTGTTCAAACTATTTTGGAACGCCAACTAAAAGCTGAGGGCAAAAGTCGCTACGATATTGGGCGGGAAAAATTCCTGGAACGTGCTTGGGAATGGAAAGCAGAGTCTGGTGGTACTATTGTTAATCAATTACGTCGTCTGGGAGTTTCTACAGACTGGACTCGCGAACGTTTTACTCTAGATGAAGGTTTATCTAAAGCTGTCATCGAAGCATTTATGCGTCTCTACGAACAAGGTCTCATCTATCGCGGTAACTATTTGGTCAACTGGTGCCCTGCTAGTCAGTCTGCTGTTTCTGACTTGGAAGTTGAAAATAAGGAGGTTAACGGCAACCTCTGGCATTTCCGTTATCCCCTTACTGATGGTAGTGGTTATGTGGAAGTCGCCACAACTCGCCCAGAAACAATGTTGGGGGATACTGGTGTCGCTGTTAACCCCAATGACGATCGCTACAAAAATTTGATTGGCAAAACTCTGACTCTACCAATAATGGAACGGGAAATACCTATTGTTGCTGATGAGTTGGTTGACCCTGAGTTTGGTACTGGTTGTGTGAAAGTTACTCCCGCTCACGACCCTAATGATTTTGAAATGGGTAAGCGTCACAATTTGCCATTCATTAATATCATGAATAAAGATGGCAGTTTGAATGAAAATGCGGGAGTGTTTGTTGGGCAAGACCGTTTTGAGGCACGGAAAAATGTTGTGAAACGGTTAAAAGAAGAGGGCGTTTTGGTTAAGGTAGAGGAATATAGTCATAGCGTTCCCTATAGCGATCGGGGTAAAGTACCTGTGGAACCTCTGCTGTCTACTCAGTGGTTTGTCAAAATTGAACCATTAGCAGAGAAAACACTAGAATTATTGGATAAACACAACCAACCGAAATTTGTTCCGGAACGTTGGACGAAAGTTTACCGTGACTGGTTGGTCAAAATTAAAGACTGGTGTATTTCCCGACAACTTTGGTGGGGTCATCAAATTCCTGCTTGGTATGCTGTCAGCGAAACTAATGGGGAAATTTCCGATAATACTCCTTTTGTTATTGCTCGCTCGGAGGCGGAAGCGTTGGAGCAAGCAAAGGCCAAATTTGGGGATAATGTGAAAATTCAACAAGACCCAGATGTTCTTGATACTTGGTTTTCGTCTGGTTTATGGCCGTTTTCCACATTGGGTTGGCCGGAAAATACTCCAGACTTAGCAAAATATTATCCTACTAGCACTCTTTCGACTGGTTTTGATATTATCTTTTTCTGGGTTGCTAGAATGACAATGATGGGAGTACATTTTACTGGAAAAATGCCGTTTGAAACTGTTTATATTCACGGTTTAATGTTAGATGAAAATGGCAAAAAGCAATCTAAATCTGCTGGTAATGGGATTAATCCTTTGTTGTTAATTGAAAAGTATGGAACTGATGCTTTGCGTTATACTTTGATGCGAGAAACTGCTGGAGCAGGGCAAGATGTGAGGATGGATTATAATCGGGAAACTGAGGAGTCGGCATCGGTAGAAGCGTCTCGAAATTTTACTAATAAAATTTGGAATGCTGCCCGATTTGTAATGATGAAATTAGGTGGTAAAACTCCTCAAGAATTAGGGCAACCAGAGGCGGATAAATTGGAGCTAGTTGACCGTTGGATTTTGTCTCGTTTCTATCAAGTTGTGCAGCAAACTTGCAATTATTTAGATAATTATGGTTTGGGGGAAGCTGCGAAGGGTCTTTATGAATTTATTTGGGGAGATTTTTGTGATTGGTATCTGGAATTAGTTAAGTCTCGTTTGCAAGGAGAGGATGAAAATTCTAAGTTAGTAGCACAGCAAACTTTGGCTTATGTTTTGGATGGAATTTTGAGATTATTACATCCTTTTATGCCTCATATTACTGAGGAAATTTGGCATACTTTGAATCAGGTTGGAGAAGAAAAATGTTTGGCTTTGGAGTCTTATCCAAAGTTAGATAATTCTTTGATTAATTCCGATCTAGAAGGGGAGTTTGAGTTATTGATTGGAGTAATTCGGACACTGAGAAATTTACGAGCAGAGGTTGATATTAAACCAAAGGTAAAAATTACGGCAATTTTGCAGAGTGAGAATGAAAAAGAACGGGAAATTTTGCAAAAAGGTGAGGTTTATATTCAAGATTTAGCTAAGGTTGAAACATTGGATATTACTCCTAGCGTTGATGAAAAAGTCGGTCAAACTATTGCTGGTGTTTTTGGAACTGTACAAGTTTTAGTTTCATTATCAGGAGTAGTAGATATTGAAGCTTTATCTGCTCGATTGGAGAAAAAATTAGGGAAGTTAGAGAAAGAAATTTTATCTACTTCTAAAAGGTTGAGTAAACCTGGTTTTGTCGAGAAGGCAGACCCTAAATTTGTCGAGGAAACTAGAAATAATTTAGCAGAGGCAGAAAAGCAGGCAGAAATTTTACGCGATCGGCTGAATAATTTAAAGTCGAATTAGGCAAATATGGTTGGGTTTAGTTATTAGCTAACCCAACCATTTCTATTTTCTATGTATCTTGTCTATACTCCCAGTATCTTCATCATAACTTTCATAAGTGGCAAGACATAATTTAAAAAGCTTCGGGGTTTTTAAGACTAATTATTTTTTTTAGTTCTTCAATGCTAAATGGAGGAGATTTCTTATGAATCATTGCATGGCAATTAGGACATAAAGGACGCAAATCTTTAATTGGATCGACTTCATATTGCCGATCTATATCAGATAAGGGTATTAAATGATGTACATGGATAAAATCTCTTCCAATTTCACCGAAAACTTTTTCAAAATTAAAACCACAAACATAGCAACTTGACCCATAGTATTCTATACAAATTTTACGAGCTTTTGAATTTCTTTCATAAGCATTAACGTTAACTTTATAAACAGAACCTTCTGGGAATTTATCGGATATTATGCTCTCTTGAACTTCATTAGGAAACAGAACTTTATTTTGATAATCGCTTAGATTAATATTATCGAATAACTCTTCAAAACTCTGCTTAGGATTCTCCAAAATCCAACAAACTAAGTAATTAATTTCCCCTTCAGAATAGTTTTTTAATCCTTCATATATTTCTTTTTCAAAACGCCATAAGTCTCTTTGCCACCAACCTTTACGCGGATTATTATGATAAGGATCGAATGAGTCTCTGATATTTTTTATTGTATTACCTGAAAATGAAAGTATTATCCCTATTTTTTTGTGCGTTTCATTTTTATTACCAAGTCCTAAATTTTGATAAGCCTTTTTATCAAATCTTGAAAGATAATAGCCTACTATATAAGCATGAGGACATTCGCATTCTCTAGATAAACTTATAAGACTACTCCAGTTTTGAGGTTTTTTCATCATCGGTAAATATCTAATTTAGTTCTGTTCTTAGTATTCCCCCGATGCTTCCTGCGGTTATCATCATAGATGGAAGAATACAGAAGCCTAAAAGAAAATGACAAGACAACCCCACGACCAATTTGCCAAACAATTCCTCAAATAATTACTTTCACCTTTTGGTAAAATCGAAATTAGTAAAGAAGTAACTGGAGAAGTTAGACAGATAGATATTTATTTTTCCCCAGCCTCAAAACCTCCTACTTCTAATTTCAATCTAGGAGTATTGAGTCAAATATTATTGAGCAATTGTTTAATCGAAGCATTTAGAAATCAACCTAGCTTAAATGAAGTTCGTAGTTGTCTACTGAAGTTATTTTCGCTTCAGAGTGAATTGCTACGAGAAGCCAAAAGGAATCAAGTATCTATTGAAGAAAAAGATTTGCCTTCTTTATGGATATTAGCTAGTTCTGCATCTGAGAAATTAATCAAGAGTTTTGGTTTTCAGCTAGACCCAGAAAACCCGGTGACAGGAGTTTACATTTCTACAGCAGGATTAAAGACAAATCTAATTGCAATTAATCAATTACCAGTAATACCGGAAACTCTATGGTTAAGAATATTAGGGAAGGGAAAAACTCAAAAATCAGCTATATTGGAAGGGGGTTAGTTGATTTATCACCAGAAAACCCATTGAGAAATTTGGCACTAGAACAGGTTTCAATATGGAAGACTAATTTAGAAATTAAACAAGATTTAACATCGGAGGAGAGAGAATTAATTATGAATTTATCACCAGCTTATCTGAAATGGCGTGAAGATGTAAGGCAGGAAGGACGACAAGAAGGACGACAAGAAGGACGTCAGGAAGAACGAAAGATTATACTAGAAAGCTTACTCAAAACTCGATTTAGTCAACTTGACCAAGAGTTATTAGAAGTTATCGAAACTTTATTAAACTTTTCTGCCGATCAATATGCTCAGATATTAATTAAATTAGTTAATTTATCACGGGAGGAAATCTTAGAGTTCATTAAAAATGAATCGTTAAAACAGAAGAATTGAACTAGAAAACTTAGCCCAACTTAATTATACCTATTTATTTATTCCTTTTTACTCGATCGCCCTTAATATTAATTATGCAAAATATAGAAGAAACTGCCTCTTCAATTTTACAAAATTCTGTAGCTCCCGTAGCTAACGAAATAGATAGTAACCATGAAGCACTAAAAACAGCTTTAATGAGTCTGGGAAGATCGGGTTTATTAGCACTACAAATTCCGCGAAAGTGGGGTGGTTTAGAATTAAGTCAACAAGATTATTTTAATTATCAATTACTCGTAGCAAAATCTTCTGGTGCATTAGCTTTTCTCCAAACCCAACATCAGAGTGCAGCAGCAATGTTAGCATCAAGTGAAAATGATCGAATACAACAACAATATTTACCTCATTTGAGTCATGGCAAAATCTTATTAGGAGTTGGTTTTTCCCAACTTAGACGCTCTGGGGAACCACTTGTCAAAGCTTTCCCTACTAAAGGTGGATATTATATAGAAGGAACGGTACCTTGGATAACTGGGTGGAATATATTTCAGGAATTTATTATTGCAGCAAAATTACCTGATGGAAAAGCAGTTTTTGGCATACTTCCTTTGGAGGAAACCATTACATTAAATGGCAGTATTAGTTTTTCAGAAATTATGCCTTTGTGCGCTATAAATTCAACTAATACTGTTAGTGCCACAGTAAAAAATTGGTTTTTATCAGATGAGCGAGTAGTTTCTTTCAAACCTGCAAATTGGATTCATCATAATGACAAACAAAAAATTTTACGCTTTACTCCTTTTGCTTTGGGATGTGCCTTCGCAAGTATAGATATTATGAGAGAAGTATCAAAAACCAAATCTCTTTGTTTTATTACAGATGCAATTTATTGTCTACAAGCTGAGGTTAATGAATGTCGAAATGCCATAGATGAAGCTAATAAAAATCCTGATACTGATTTTGCCAAAAAACTCCACCTCAGAGTAACATCTATTAACCTAGCCCAGCGTTGTGCTGCTGCTGCTGTTACTGTTTCTAGTGGCGCTGCTAATCACAAAAATCATGGAGCGCAACGGGTTTACCGAGAGTCTCTAGTCTACACAGTTTTTGCTCAGACTACAGCCATTATGGAAGCTACTCTCAAAATCTTAAGTTGTGGGATATAATTGGAAGTTTTAAGTTGTAATACTGCTGTAGAGAAGTCAGGCATTCAAAAGTTAAAAATAAAAGTTATTTTTGATTAACTAAACAGTTTAACTAATATCATTGCGGGTTAGCTATCAGCTATCAGTTTCATTGTCTTTAAAGAAGGAAAAAGCAATTAAGAGATTTCAAAGAATTAAAAGTATGGTTCATTAATTGGATAATAGACATCTCCAGAAAAGAGGGAACACTTAACTGGGAACACTTAACCCACCCCTAACCCCTCCCAGGAGGGGAGGAATTGATAATTTCTGGATAATAATTGACTTTACTTTTTATTTTTGGAGATGTCTAATGGATAATTACCTCTGGTTAAAACCGCAACGGAATTGAATATAAGGAAATATCCTAGCATTTTTCTCAAGGAAAGAATTGGATATGGCGTTTAGCGCTCCGCACAATGCGTGTTAACGCGGAGCGACTTGAATTGCCGAGCGGCTCTGAAAGAGCGGGAAAACTCCCCATCCCACCAGGTCATGCTCCACAAACGACCGCTCTCTTGGTCGATTGGATATGGCGTTTAGCGTTCCGCACAACTTCGTTAACGCTGCGCGACATGAAAAGCGTTCGCGGCTCTGCAAAGAGCGGGAGACCTCGCCATCCCATCCTACGGACTGCTCCGCAAACGACCGCTTTTTTTCCTTAAAAGGAGAGGCTTTATACCTTGATTTTTCGGTAAAAGCTGATCATTAAGCGTAGTGGACTGTTTCATCTAAAATAGTGCGTTACGACGGATTGCTGAATCCTTTTCATAGTCTGAATTTAAGCAGTCTAAAACACCCTACAATTTTGCACAAAATTAGCTGTGTTAATCCGGTAGGATTTTTAGGAGGAGTTTAAATCCCCTTCTAAACTTTAGAAAAATAATCTTGCTGAGTGCTGAGTGCTGAGTGCTAACCGCTTTTTTAAGGAGAATTATATTAGTAATTGAAATTTACTTCTTACTATTTCACATAAATTGTGATCTAGATCATTATTTATTCAACAAAAGTATCACTAGCAAAGCTCAATATTATCACTAATTCTACCTGAATAAGTCACTTATTAAATATATCATCACACCATACAATAATATTATGTTCCAAATTAGGGAGGTAGGAAAAAATCATGGCTCTTTTAATTCGTCCTTCAAGTGACTTTAACAAAAAAAATAGTTCTCTACTACAGAAAAAGTTACAAAAAATTCTAGCTACTGGCTCAGAACATTGCTGTGTAGTAGACCTCGCAACTTTAAATTATATTAATAATTATGGATTAATGACTTTATTTGCATTGCATCGTATAGCCAGTAAAAATGATTGTAACCTATATCTAATGAATTTAAATGATTCAGTTAAATATTGTCTAGAACTAACTGGACTAGACGGGATATTTGAAGTTAAGCAGAAGGCAGAGAAACCAATCTAAATTATGGCAGCTTATGCGGTTAAGCTTTAGAGGAGTATAGAGTCAGAATATGGAGTTAAATTTCTTTCTGTAAAAAGTTACTATAATCTTTGGAAATCAGCAGGAATGAGTTGGAAAAAAAACCAAAAAAATAATCCCAAACGAGATAGTCAACTCGTGAAAAATCAACATCAAGAAATCTGTAATTTATGAGAAGAACGTCGAGAAGAGATAGAAACTGGAAAGCTGGCTGTATATTTGATTTATGAATGTCATTTGCTGCAGGATGATATTTGTGGATATGTCTGGGGACTCACACCAGAATAATTGCCCTTAAAAATTGTGTAATATCATCTCGGCTTAATTGGTGCTCGAAAAACTTTCTCCTCATGATATAGAGTCACTTTTTTTAAACGACTTAAAAGGATTCTTAAGTATGATATTAGTCAGATTGTTATTACTCTTGTAACTCAACTCAGATAACATTTAATATCTGGATTGTAAATGGCTACAAATTCAGTTACAAAAATTTTTGATTTTGATTAATTATTCAAATATGTCAAACCCCTATAATAACGGAAATACCTTTGATTAATCAACTTGACTCATAGTAGATTTCTATAGGCACAAAGTGTTTTTCTTCTTTTTATACTACTTTTAATATTACAAGTTGACTTGAGGAATCTGAATTATTAAGAATCACTCTGCTTCTCAGGAACTCTAATGGGATTAAAAATTAACGACAAGTATACGACAATTGAGAATAGCTCTTTCAGCAGCAATTATCAATCTTAAATTATCTTTTTCTTCTATCGAATCATCTCTTTTTGATAAGAGCAAATATTCTTTTGATTGGTTTAAAAAAAAACCGGTAGTTTTGACGAAATCTTCTAGTATTATTTCCTGTATAGGAGTTACTTTTTCTTTCTTACAACATGGAAGATTTATTGATTCTATTAATTCAATAGCCCTATCAATCAATGCTAAATTTTTGAATTTTTCTATTCGATAGATTAAGATAATTCTTTTTAATAAGTATTCGAGAGAAGACATTTGCTTGTTGAAACAATTACCAAATATATTTGAATGAGCGGTCTTGATTTTTAGAGAATTCATTTTTGATTTTTTTACAAAAATATAACTACAACAATTTCCTTGCTTACAATAGTAAAGCAAACTACTCCAATAATGCAATAGCTAATCAGTATCTTTACTGAATCTTCACATAGTTAATCAATGTCAATATATTAGCTTTTAAAATACTTCTAAATTATAGATAAATGATGATAAATACGGTTGTAACGATCATAAATACAGTTGTAAAACACTGTATAAAATTACCGAAACAATTAAACAATTAAACAATTAAATAATTAGATAATTGAGGTTTAAAGCCTCCCCCTTGGATAGGGGAAAAAGCGGTCGGAAAGCGGAGCAGTCCGTAGGATGATCCAATCGACCAAGAGAGCGGTCGGAAAGCGGAGCATTCCGTAGGATGGGATGGATGGGTTACCTAACCATATCCAATCTCCCCTTGAGAAATAAATTTTTTCCTTTTGGTAAATCCTCTCCCTAAAAGGGAGAAGTAATTATCCATTATCCATTATCCATTATCCATTAATGAATGGACTGGTATACCTAAAAATGTAGGTTAAGTTGAACTGTAGCGTTAGTGCAGTTTATCTGAACGATGTTTATATATACTATTAAATTTATTAGTATCTTTAAGACCCGCTATGACTAAATCATGCAAATTATTTAAGGTATTTTTGAACTGTTTAACACCCCACTCATTTAACTCATTTTCAATATCCACATATAATTCTTCTACCGGATGACCAAAATGAGGTTCTGGTTCCTTTACTTCTTTGGCTACAATTAACTCTTTCCCTACTAATAAATGCCCTTTCATTAATCTCAAGTTAGTCATATACTCAATATCTTTACTTTCATTGGTAAAAACACCGAATTATTACCGAATAATTAATAATTAATAATTATTAATTAAATAATTCAGGTTAAAAGTCTCCCCTTTCAAGGGGAAAAAGCGGTCGAGGGATGCCTAGGTCTCCTCGGCATATCCAATCGACCAAGAGAGCGGTCGGAAAGCGGAGCAGTCCGTAGGATGGGATGCCGAGGTCTCCTCGGTATATTCAATCGACCAAGAGAGCGGTCTTTTGCGGAGCATGACCTGGTAGATGGGATGGCGAGGTTTCCCGCTCTTCCAGAGGAGCTGCCTCTTCCAGAGGAGCTGCCTCTTCCAGAGGAGCTGCCTCTTCCAGAGGAGCTTCGCTAACGCTAACGCTAACGCTAACGCTAACGCTAACGCCAGATCCAATCGACGAAGAGAAAAGAAATAATATTTCCTTATATTCAATTCCCGTACGGTTTTAACCAGAGGTAATTATCTATTATCCATTATCCATTATCCATTAATGAATCACAGTTTCCTGAATATTAGAATTAATAACTATCGCTAATACAGTAGCAATAAATCCCACAAAAAAATAACGTAAAACAGAGTTAATCTGATTGAGTAGTTTTCATGTATAAATAAAGATGGAATAGGTCGATCGCCTATCCCATCTTTGAATTTATTAGTAGATTTAGAGTTGTTTAGTGTGATAACACAAGCCAAAATTAAGTTTCTTAAAACTGATACCTAATTTTTAGAAACCGTTACGACCCCAAACTACCATCGAAATAGAGAACCCAAACAAAACTAAAAGGGAAACCCAACCTAATGACAAAATATCCATAACTGCTTTCAAAAAAAAAGGAAAAATTTACTCCAAATCCTATAATATTTTATTTATGGCATTTTGACTATGAGAGAATCAAATAGAACAAAATATTAATAGACATAAAATTGAGCTTATATGGTTAACTCTTCATCAAATTTTACCTTAGCAGAAAGAATTGAATCTCTCAAAGCAGGAACTCTTGCTGGTATCTCACTATTTTTGACTTTCGGCGCGATCGCCCTTGGTAATAACTTGATTTTGGGCCATAGTTGGGAATCATTGGCAAACTTAGAAATTATAACTCTAGACTGGAATATTTTGTTTGAGGCCGTGATCGCTTTTATTAGTGGATTTCTATTTGGTGTAACTTACCGTTATATTATTCGTCAGGATAGAAACCCTCATCTTAAATCAGGGGCAGTGGTGGCTTTTGGTTCTGTCAGAGGTTTAGGACAAATTGATGTGGGATTAAATTCTGAGGCCACATTTATTGATTTATGGCCTTTAATGGTATTAGGTATGGAAAGTGTAGTGGCCTTTGCTGTGGTTGGTCTTGTTTTAGACTTAGGTATTAGTCAAAAGTGGATTAAGCCTTTTGCTTCTTCCCCTAATTAAGATTAATAGACATCTGGTGATAATTAAAAATCAAATCAATCCCATACCCATAAATCATTAATTCTTTCCCCCTACTCCCGTACGGGCGATTCGCGAATCGCCCCTACTCCCTACTCCTTCTTTTCCGGAGAGGTCTAATATATAGTATTCAGCATTGAACATTTCCGTGCCGAAATGCTTCGCAAATAGCTTTAGTCAAAACTTTATAGGTAATAGCTTTGAAGTTTTCTAGTTGTCATCAGCTATGCTTCGACTGCTATACCTCTGGGAA
>NZ_JBNHEP010000067.1:41948-45524 GCF_050015995.1 Dapis brunnea BLCC-M229
AACTAATATCAAATACCTTAATATTTGCTACCGAAGATTGATAGGGAGATTCGTGTATTTGCACAATTTTTTATATTTGATATAATTTCTGAGTTGTGAAAATTTGAAGTTTTCTAGTTGTCCTCAGCTATGCTTCGACTGCTATACCTCTGGGAAAACTAATATCAAATACCTTAATATTTGCTACCGAAGATTGATAGGGAGATTCGTGCTATTTGCACAATTTTTTATATTTGATATAATTTCTGAGTTGTGAAAATTGGATAGTTTTCTGTCAAAAATCAAAAAATATATCCAAAAATATTTTCTATTTTTATTACAGTTGAGATTTATATTTTTTTAGATTGTTAATCCTGACTCGTCTTTCCACAAATCAAAATGAAGCAATCCGAATGCTCTTTTTTGGAATCCTAAATAATCTGTAATTTCTCAGTAGATATTCACATTTTTTAGGCGGATTGCTATGACAAATATTAGATATTTTCTCTAAGTCAGATTAATCAACTATAGTCACGCAACATTTTTTTGATTTCCATGTTATGTAACTCTTCTTGACCAATCATTGTCCGAGCATATTCTTCTAAATATATACTTGCGTTTTCTACAGTTTCTAAGAATTTTTTATATAGTTCTAAAGCTTTGGCTTCATGGTTAAGACTTTCCTGTAAAAGAGCTGGTATTGAATGTTGATTTGTTTCTTCAATCGAAGCTACTTTTAATGTTGGATGGCCTTCTAAACCTGTTAATATTTCTCCTGCTTGTTGAGCATGAAGTAAAGATTCATTAGCTTGAGCTTTAAAAAAATCTACAATTGGTATGCGATTAGGTCCTATCACCATTAAAGAATAATGAGTATAGCGCACAACACCTGCAAGTTCAAATTCCATAATAGAGTTTAATAACTCTACAGATTTTTGATTGTCAAGTTCTCTCATTTTAGCGTTTTAAGTTTACATTTCTCTGTTTAATTGTAACTGCTTAGTTATCTAAATCTGTTTATGCAATATTAATTTAATTTTTCCTTGATTTAACCTTTATTTAAGAAAAGCAAATATTAACTTTTTCTATAGATAATCTAAATGCAAAAAGACTTTTTTCTCAACCCCTACTAAATGCTAGTGATATTAGTAGGGGAAAATTGCACAAGGAAAAAACCTTTTTTTAAATTAATTGTTGTTTGATTCTTGGCTGGGTTGTGCCACAGTTATATCATTCTTAACAAAGTCTAATTGTTGAGGACTGATAACTTCTTTTACTGCCAATTCATTAATGTCTTTGTAAGGACGATTTTTTTTAATTTTTTCTGGTAAATCAGGGATATTTAACTTGATTGCTAATTTTTTTAAGTCTGAGTCTGAAGCATCATTTATATCTATTTTGATTGTACTGCCAGGAGCAGTAGATACAGCTGAATTTGAAGTGCCAGGATTTGTGTTAGGAGCTGTGGTCTGAGTAGTTGTATTTGCACAGGAACTCATGGCAATTAAACTAGCAACAATGGTAGATAAGGATAGAAAACGAAAGTGATTCATCATATTGGTATTGTAAGTTTTTTGGCTAATACTAAAACAATTGCATATTGTAATGGGTCTCAAAAATATTGACAATTTTTTACATATTAGTTTTTTTTATTTTATCTCAAGGAAAGCAATAATTTTACCATCCTAGTTTCTGACAATAATACAATAAGTAGTTGTGCTTTTAGGAATTTCCTAGTTGAGAGAGGGAACACTTAACTGGGAACAGGGAACAGAGAATAGGGAGTCAATTAGGATGTGTAATTAATTTTGCTTATGAACTTAGAAATTTTCTACCATAAAGTACAAATCTTTTAGGAATAATGACACCGAACAGCTTACTTCAATATCTCAAAAAAGTGATTGATAATTTAGGATACAAAATATATAATTAATTTTGGTTATGAACTTAATATTGATTATACACTTTCTGACCCTTGGTGAGGTACAGTTATCTTGTTTCTTACTATTCCCTATTCTCAGATGAGCTGTTGTAGAACATTTTTTGTTCAAAGAATTATATTGCCCACCAGAATAATTTCCCTCTCAATACTCAATTTTTTTCCTCTTTTTCCTACTACCCACCCTCAGTACATAATTTAAGTTATTAAGTCAAAAGAATGAAAATGAAGATCGCAAAACACATTTTAATTTTATTCACCCTACTGCTTGGAATGCCTGCTGTTTTACTAAGCAGTTGTCAAAGCGAGACGACTCAAACTAATACCAATTCAACTCAGATAAATGACAAAACTCCAGGCACTCTTAAGCTCCGTGCCAATGGAGAAGACTTTGTGAGAAAAGGCTTTGTTACTAAAGATGGATGGAACATAACATTTGATCGACTCTATGTCAACCTAACAGAAGTCACTGCCTACCAAACAGACCCACCCTACAAAGCTGAAACAGGAGAGAAACTAGAAGCAACAGAAAAAGTCATTTTTACTCAAACTAAAACAGTAGATTTGGCAGAAGGAGATGAAACCGCAGAAACTATTTTGCTCAGTGAAATATCCGCACCTCCTGGTCACTACAATGCTCTCTCTTGGAAAATGCCCAAAGCAACTGATGGCCCAGCAAAAGGTTACTCTTTATTAATGAGTGGTACAGGTACTAAAGATGGTCAGAGCATACCCTTTATTGTCAAAATTGACCAGGAACTAGAATTTACCTGTGGAGATTTTGTTGGGGATGAGCGCAAAGGTATTCTGCAAGCTGGAAAAACTGCGGAGTTAGAAGCCACATTCCACTTTGACCATCTTTTTGGTGATAATAGTGTTACCCCAGATGAGGAAATTAATACAGGAGCATTAGGTTTTGCTCCTCTGGCAGCGATCGCCACAGCAGGAAAGGTTGAGGCGGATATGGCTACATTAAAAGATCGACTTTCCCCTACTGACTACCAGAAATTTATGGCAATTTTACCCAATTTGGGTCATGTGGGCGAAGGTCATTGCCATAGTTTGAAGTCAAAATTAAAAAATTAAAAGTCAAAAGGTAGTTCAATAATTAATAATTAATATCATGTCCGGTTGAATAGTTATAATTAAAGTTTGTAGTAGGGCTTTAGCCCTAAGTATGTATCAGGCTGAGAGCTATACTACAAACAAAAACTTTTTTTATCACTGATTATCCGGACATAATATAACAATTAATAATTAATAATTACCTCTTCTTATAACAGATAGGATTGGCTAAAAGGAATTTTTTTCTTCTCAAGGGGAGATTGGATATGGCGCATTTCGGAGCGGCTCTGCATTCATAGGGAAACCTCCCCATCCCATCCCACTCCATGCTCCGCTTTCCGACCGCTTTCTTGGTAGATTGGATATGTCGTTTCGCTACGCGACATGAAACGCGAAGCGTCCCGGAGGGAACGGAGACCTCGGCATCCCTCAACCGCTTTTTCTCCATGAATGGATAGGCTTTATACCTGAATTTTTTGGTAAATTAATAATTTTTGTCTTCTAATTTATCTGAACTTTCATCTTCTATTTTGGTTGGTAATTAATTTAACTATTGCGTAATAGTTTTTAGATTTTAGATAAAGTCCCCTGGT
>NZ_JBNHEP010000067.1:45624-72769 GCF_050015995.1 Dapis brunnea BLCC-M229
TCGTGCTACGCATCGCTACGGGTTTCATGTCGCCCAGGGAAACGCTCTATTGCAAGTTGATAATTAATTTAACTATTGCGTAATAGTTTTTAGATTTTAGATAAAGTCCCCTGGTGGCGATCGTGCTACGCATCGCTACGGGTTTCATGTCGCCCAGGGAAACGCTCTATTGCAACTTGATAATTAATTTAACTATTGCGTAAAAGATAAAGCAGTCGCAATTACTGGTACGGACATTCTCAAATATAGTCCGTGCTGCTTTCTTTAACTTCTGTACGTCACCAATCCGACAGCTCCCCTATCTGGCTTCTAACTTCGCGCCTTCTGACTTCAAAAGGAACGGAGCAAGGGAATTTTTCTTGTAAAAATTACAAATCAAAAATACAAGTCGAATAAGTTGATTTTAGCAATTCAGGATTTTCTATAAAATAAATCCCATTTCACAAGAAATCATTTCACAATAAAAAATGGCAAAATTGCTGAAGTGAGTATCGGAGTGAATTGGAGTAATTCTGTTCACTAACTACGCGCCTATCATATCAAGTGCCGAAGTGGACTAAGCTTTTAAAGTCATGACCCTGTGGGAGATTAGCTAGTCTCAAGTGGTCAGGAGAGGAACATTAACTTTTTTGTCAAGTAGAAAAACCTACTCCAGTACCAAACTTTTTAAGCATTATCGAAGCTAACATTATCCCCAAGGGAGGTTTTCACGAACACATTAATGGAAATTGTATCCAGCAAATTTCGGTTTAATACTTAAATTTTACGTTTGACTCCAAATTAACATTATCTAATAATTAGACTATAATAGAGGTAAGAGATGAAATGGCAATTCGTTATTCCTTTAATATTTTTATCTGCACTGAGTTTACAGGGAAAAACGAGCGCTCATGGAGTTAAAATTAAACATCAAATTACTCCAGCAATTAAGATTAATGCTGTTTATGATACTGGTAGTCCTTTAGCTAATGCTCCAGTCACAGTTTATGCTCCTAATACTCCTAATAAACCTTGGTTAAAAGGCACAACTGATGAGGAGGGAAATTTTATTTTTTCCCCTGATTCTTCTCAGTCTGGATATTGGGAAATTAAGGTGCGTCAAGCTGGTCATGGTGAGCTAGTTAGTATTCCTTTTCAAGTAGACAAGTCTCACAATTCTGACAATAAAAAAATCAGCAACAGTAACTATTATTTAGCAAGTACCTCTAATGATTATAACCCACTGCAAAAAGGATTAATGATAGGTTGTATTGTCTGGGGTTTTCTCGGAACTGGTTTATTCTTCTGGCGGTTTAAAACTCAAAACCAACCACAAGAGGAGCATTAAATTAACGAAGTCAGAAGCAAGATAGAAGAGCCGTCGGATTGACAATGTAGAGAAGTTATTTTTGTAACGGGGATGGGTGAGCAACCCTCCCAAAATATTTGTCCTTAAAAAGCGGGGTTGTGCGACCCAATCCTATTTGATAATTTGGTAGTCCTAAAATATGCAAATATATTAGTTGCTAAATCTTTTTCAGTCTTAGGGTAAGCATTCAGCGGTCAGCTAGCCTCTTGCCTCCTGCGGAGGAGCTGCGCTAACAGAGGAGCTGCGCTAACAGCTATCAACTATTAACTTATTCTTTTTGAAGGAAGAATTAGAGTTGAAAGATTGAGGAACAATTAAAAGTTACTCTCAAATCATTCTTTGCTAATCTTTTTCATTAATTACTTAGTGCAGGATTATTACTAAGGAAAAATTGTTTACCTAGCATTGAGCAGGAAAAGCTAAAGGGGAGCTACCTGAATGCTTAGGTCTTAGGAGGTAAGCTGCAAAAATAATTACTTGTTTCCCAGTACCAATAATTCGGTAATTTTTCTCTGAATATTCAACCTTTATAACTCTAATTTTAAATTTTCATAATGCATATTTCAGAAGGCATTCTGCCAGCTCAAGTTTGTATTGGTGGCTATGGGTTTACTTCTTTAATTACCTGGTATTCTCTACGCCAAATTAATCGTCTACCAAATCCTCAAGCCAGTATTCCTAAAGCTTCTTTATTAACGGCAGCCTTTTTTGTTGCTTCTAGTATTCATATTCCTATTCCACCAGCTAGTGTTCATTTGGTGCTAAATGGACTGTTAGGAACTGTGTTAGGTTATTATGCTTTTCCAGCGATATTGATTGGTTTATTTTTCCAGGGAATAATGTTTGGACATGGTGGTTTAACTACTTTAGGAATTAATGCTTTAATTATGGGGATACCAGCAATTTTCGCTTATCAGATATTTCAATTACGTCATATTTTGGGAAAAGGAATTAGGGAAAATTTATCGATGAGAATTTTTGGCTTTATTGCTGGAGCTACTGCTATAGGGGTTTCTAGTTTAATATTTTTTAGTTTAATTATTACAAATCTTCCCTCTGGATTTGATAATTCATTAGAACAAACAGCAATTTATGGATTAATGATTGCTCATATTCCTTTGATGGGAATAGAAGGAATTTTAACTGCAATGGTTGTCAGTTTTTTGCATCGAGTTATGCCAAAACTTTTACCTTCTTGAATAGGGTTTGAAGATTGAAGTAGGTTATAATCAATAATTTAGTATTTTTAGCCAACATTAATCGACCTCGTATTTGTTAAAACCATCCACTTATAAACCCATATAGCAATCAGGAATAATTTTGATAGATATTTAAGAAGAATTAAGAGCAATCAAAATTCTTTTATATTCTGAATCGGTCCGACTGACTTCTCCTCCTGGGAGGAGTTAGAGGTGGGTTTACTCCTAATTACCACTAAAATCTTACAACTGAAATATGATTGCCACACTACCTATCACCTAAAACCTAATCATTACTTGAAGGACTGGTATAGTCATGAAGTTTGCTCTAGATGAATATGCTAATTTAAACTCCCCAATACATAGATGGGATGTGAGATATAAACTTATTGGTTTAATCGCATTAATGTTTGCCTTCGCTACAGTTAATAGTTGGTATTTAATTCCATTGATGCTCTTAGTAACTTTGATGCTTTATGGAATTTCAAAACTGCCTTTATCATTTTTAGCAAGTCGGTTACGTTATCCAGGATTTTTTTTGTTAGGAGTAATTATTTTTTTACCTTTTCTATCTGGTCAAACAATTATTTGGCAATTTGGATTTTTGACAATTCGTCAAGAAGGTTGTCTGGCAGTTATATTAATTGTTAGTCGTTTTTTTGCTATTATGACTACTGGTTTAATTTTATTCGGTACAAGTTCATTTTTAACAACTGTCAAAGGAATGAGAAGGTTAGGAATCTCTCCGATTATTACCGATATGTTGATGTTATCTTATCGTTATATTTTTGAACTATCTCACAAACTTAACATGATGCTGAAAGCTACTAAATTACGAGGTTTTCAAACGAGTAAAATTAGTTGGAGAAATTTATCAGTTTATGCTGCTCTTACTGGTAGTCTTTTAGTACGAAGCTATCAACAAGCAGAGCGAGTTTATCAAGCAATGTTATTGCGTGGTTATGGCAATATATTCAATAACGAAAATCATCTCATATTTTCTGCTTCTAGAAATGGTATTCAATTTGGATCGGATTTAATATATCTATTTCTATCTCTGATAATTTCTGTTAGTTTGATTATTGCAGAATTATTTTTATTGCAGAATTATTTTTTTTGGTTAGATTTTGAAAGTTATTAAATGCTTGGGATAGGCAAATCTTGAATTCTCAATATGTAATACCAATTTTATAAATGTTTGCTACAAATCACTAGACTGTTTATTAGGAGTCAACCCACCCCTAACCCCTCCTGGGAGGGGAAGTCAGTTCGACCGAGTAATAATTAATGGCTTCAATACCATTTTTTAGGTCGGAAATTATCTTTTCTGTTAAAGGGACATCTTCTGTAAAGTCTTTTAATCAAATTTATTATTGATATATTTCAGACAATTTATAGCATAAATAAGTAGCTCTTAAGTTAATATAAGTATTCTTAAACAAATCCTTGCTTAATTATCAAAAAACTGAGAGTTGATTCCTTACCTCAATATTAATGAGGAATTAAGTAATATAGCAATTCCCATATTCGTGAGGTACAAAATTCTTTGGTTTTAGGGAACAGGGAACACTTAACTGGGAACAGGGAACGGGGGAAAGGGAATAGGGAGTAGGGAGTAGTAATTCTCGTTCAGTAGGAATAGATAAAGAAGAAAAACAACTGTACCTCACTAATTTGAGAAACGCTATATCGATTCAATCAAGCAATGAATATTCCTTTGCCTCTACAAATGGTTGGTACAGAGATTGATGTATATAATTACTTTTGAAAAATGGTATAATAAGATTCCGATAAATATAGGACTTACGGAAAGAAAACCTGTTACTACAAGAAATAGTTGATTTTAACAATAGACATTTAGGAAAAAACCTGGTTTCTGGTTTTGGTGTGCGTAAGTCCTGAAATATTTAGTACGAATAGTTAGATTTTTGCTATAAATTAGTAGGGAAAATTTATGAATTGACTGTACAGATAGGGTCTCCGTCTGATTGGCTACTTACAGCGAAGAATAGCCTCTAATAAATTTTAGGGTAAAGCTTGATTTTTAGCCAAAGATAGTCAAACAGACAACTCATCGAAAGTCTTTCAATCACTATGATTATTTGTAAAATTCTTTGTTCAAATTGGTGAAATACAAATTTTTTATTTGAGGAAATAGGGAGAGGAAATAGGGAATAGAAAAAAATACTGTACCTGATTAAAATGAGAACCGCTATAATATTTCCTAAACCTGCTACTTAATATTTATCAGTAGTTAATAAAATTCCTATTCCTGTGTTAATAATTAGGGCTTGCTGATTAAATATCAAAGCACTGACAGATATTGCTTTGAGCCTTTTTTGGTCGAAAAAAGTGCGCCTGTTTCGGTCCAAAAAGCTCATGCATGCTAGTATTTTGGGATGATTATGGCAGAAAAATCTTGGGACAATTTTTACGACTACCTCCTCTATAATCTCCATTTCTCCAGTCTCGTGTCTCCTGTCTCCTGTCTCCTACCCTTACCAAAAGACTTTCCATAAGCAAACCCTAATTAGTTATTTATCAAATGCAAGAGGACAAATCACAAACTGGAGTCTATGTCAAAGATTTATTATTTCAATATTCCCAAAAGGAACCTGTTTTACGCGGTCTTTCATTAAAAATTAAACCAGGAGAAAGAGTTGCTTTGTTAGGACCTACAGGTACAGGTAAAAGCACTTTTATGGAAACTTTAGTAGGCTTGAAAAAACCTTTATCTGGTGAAATTTGGATTCAAGGAATTCTCCTACAACAAAAAACTTTATCCCAAGTGCGCAGTCAGATAGGTTTTTGTTTCCAAAATCCTGATGACCAATTATTTATGCCTACTATTTTAGAGGATATAACTTTTGGTCCGCTTAACTATGGTTTATCGCCAGAAACTGCTACAGAAATTGCGGAGAAATTGTTAATAAAATTTGGTTTAGAAAAATATGCAAATCGTTCTGTTTATGAACTTTCAGGAGGTCAAAAAAGATTGGCAGCTTTAGCAGCAGTTTTAGCATTAAAACCAGAAATTTTAATATTAGATGAACCTACTAATGGCCTCGACCCATTATGGCGACGTAATTTAGTTGAAATTATCCTACAATTACCAGTGCAAATTATTTTAATTGCTTCCCATGATTTAAACTGGGTTAGTAAAGTAACTGAACGTGCTTTAATTTTGCAGTCTGGTCAAATTCAAGTAGATACTTCTACTCAAAATATTATCCAGGATAGTTCAACTCTTGAATACTATGGTTTACCTATTAATTATTAGATAATAGGCGTGAAAAAGATATAGAATTTTTCCGCATAGTAGGCAACAGCTTATCTGCTCCATAAGGCAACAGGAAAGAAATTTTTAGGAAAAAGTTACGAAAAATGAAAGTGAAGTGACTTTTACTTCTCTTGCTTATGTTAAATAAAGAGCAAATTTATTTTCTGGAGATATCTATCTATATAATAGAAGGAAGAAAGAAGAAGTAAGAAAACAATAGAAAAATTATAGATTTTATTGCTCAATCATATAGAATCCATTTGGTATCTTTGCAAAGCTATATGCTTTTGGCATAGGAGTCAGGAGTTAGGAGTCAGAAGTCAGAAGTCAGGAGATTCAGAAATACAATAGGGGAAAAAGGTAGAAAAATGATCCCTACTTCCTTCCCTATCTTTAGATATATCTCAAATGGGTTATATACTTTTTCTCAAGTTACTGAGGTACAGTTGCTTTTCTTTTTTTCTCTCTTGGTGCGCTACCAAATGCGTCTGTCGCACCCCCCGGGGTCGCACCGCTATTCCCTTCTTTTTAAGGAAAAAAAGTAGTCGTTTAGCGCTTCGCACAACCCTATATCCAATCGACCAAGAAAAGAAATTGTGATTTCCTTATATTCAATTCCCTTACGGTTTTCCTTGAGGTAATTATCCATTATCCATTATTCATTATCCATTATCAATTAATAAATTATTCCCTCTTACTTAGCTGCTTTTACTAACGGTGAAATTTCCGGGTTGTCTCCTGATAAAGAAGCATGGCAAAATCTTTGATAATTTCCTCATTTTGAAAATAATTTCCATACTTTTTCTTTGCTGTTTCTATGCAAAATTTCATAATCTCCGATGACTCATCAATATAGTGAGCGATCGCCTTTAGTTGTTCTTGTTTTGTATAATGATGATGTCTAAAGTCTGGGTGTGGCGCAACTGTAGTTTCCGAACTTACCTTAATATCTTTTCCTACTGGATGAACTATTTTTTTTACCCGTCTTTTTTGAACTTCTTCAGCAAAACCAGATGCAATTATACCTGCTGGTAGACCAAAAATTCCAATACCTAAAAAAGCAACTGCAGCACTCAATAATTTACCTAAATGAGTCATAGGATAAACATCTCCATAACCCACAGTTGTTAAAGTTACTACTCCCCACCACATAGTCTCTAAAATACTAGAAAATTTTTCTGGTTGTGCTTCACTTTCCGCTATAAACATGAGACTTGAGACAAAAACTAAGACAAAAATTACTATCAGTAATGTAGCTATTAGTTCTTCTTTTTTTGAAACTATAACTTTAAGAATAGTCCGCAGTGATTCTGAATATCTGCTGATTTTAAATAAGCGAAATAAACGCAGCAACAGAGTGAATTCTATAAATTCTAAACTAGGAAATAATACTTGTAGATAAAACGGCAAAATAGCTACAAGGTCTATCAATGCCAAGGGTGTAATTAGATATTTTAATCTACCATAAATTGGATGATTATATTTAGGATTAACCGTACATATCCAGATTCTGATCAAATATTCTAAAGTAAAAAATCCAGTTACAACTATTTCGACTAATTTTAACTGTTCAGGATAATGTTCTGAAAATCTGGGAGATGTTTCTAAAATAAATGCACTCACACTAATGCTCGTGAAAATAGTAATCACCAAATCATCTAGTAAGCTTAACAAATTTCTTTGGTCGGAATATTCAAAAATATAGTAAATATTTTCTTGCCAAGATTTACGCTTTTTTTGTATTTTTATCATTTTTCTATACACACTGATAATGTTTATATTTATTTTTTTTAGCTTATTAGTGATTATTAAATTTTCTAAAATACTGCGAAATATAGGAATTATATTGGAGTTATCTTAGGATGTATAGTAGTTTTTATATTGATAAAGTAGAGTAATTTACCATGAAATCGGGATAAATATGGCAGAATTACAGAACTTTGCGCGGATGGTGAGGTACAGTCGAAGACTAATCTCTATTCCCTATTTATTAAAGTGATAAAATGTTGTACCTCACTAACTCCGAAACTGCTGTAAATAGCTTTGATCGATAGTCTTACTTTACCAATAAACTAATAGCCAACTACTAATATGTATGGAAGTAGAGACATTATATGCAAGTCTATATGGTCATTTCAGTTATCTGTTAGCCTCCTGCGAAGGAACTGCGTTAACAGTTAACAGTACCTCCTACTGAAGTAGGAGACTTGAAATACTAAATTTTATTTTTTTATCCCCTTTAAAGGAGAGGCTTGAGACCTGATTTTCTGGTGATAATTTATGATTGTTTAATTTTATTTTAGCAATTAGTTAATTTATGGCAACCTATTTAATATTTCTATATAACCTAGACAATAATTTGTTGAATCAAAATATCAAATACTTCAGACAATATTGTTGTTTTTAATACTTATTGATTTATGGGAACAGGTTAAAATATAAAAACGTAGTTTCTCAAAATTATCAGTACAAAAAGAAAAAAAAATATTTTTAGTCAATTATCTTCTTTTTCAGGAGAGCTAATTATTAATTGTTTCGGCTCTCGCCGACATGAAAATTGTTAATTATTGAAAGGTCTAATTTTGCATATTTCCTATGGAGTGAACTATTTTTGGGATTTATTTAACCTAAACTAAATTTTTTCTTAACCTTTTGTAAATATTGACTTAACATTCACCTAATATGATGTCTGGGGAATTCTTAACAAATTGTAAATTTACAAGGTGAGAGGAGAATTAAATGCCGGAGTTAGTAGGATTTGCCGTATTACCAGCAGATACATTTGCAGATGGTCCCCCGTCAGGAAACTTTATTGAAAGTCAGAATAGAGAAACACCATTTGATAGTCAACCAGTCCAGGGTTTTAGTGGCGTTCAATTTGCTCCCGATAGCGAAGATGGCAGCATTTTTTGGTTTTTGTCTGACAACGGTTTCGGGTCTCAAGGAAATAGTGCCGACTATTTACTCAGACTATATCAGCTTGACCCCGACTTTGCTGGAGCAGAAGATGGCGATGCTAGTGTTGAGGTTCAAGATTTTATTCAACTAGCAGATCCAAATAATCTAATACCTTTTGATATTGTCAATGAAGATACAAGCGATCGCCTCTTAACTGGTGCAGACTTCGATATAGAGTCATTTGTTATAGATAATGATGGAGATATTTGGATCGGAGACGAGTTTGGACCTTATATTTTACACTTCGATAGTACGGGAACTTTACTAGAAGCTCCTATTGCCACACCAAACCCCATCGAACTCCACACCCTTAACGGCCAAGATCCTCTAGTTATTGCCCACAGAGGTGCAAGTGGAGACTTACCCGAACATACCTTAGAAGCTTATGAAGCGGCGATCGCTGCGGGTGCTGATTTTATTGAACCAGACTTGGTGACAACATCTGACGGTGTTCTCATTGCACGCCACGAACCAATGCTGGATGATACCACCAATGTTGCCGAAGTATTCCCAGGTCGCCAGACTACGAAAATTCTTGACGGTGAAGAAGTTACTGCTTACTTTGCTGAAGACTTTACTCTTGAAGAAATCAAACAACTCCGCGCCGTTCAATCTCGCGACTTCCGCAACCCTGGTTTTGACGGACTATTCGAGATTCCGACATTAGAAGAAGTCATCGAACTCGTTCAAAGAGTAGAAGCAGAAACAGGCGTTGAAGTTGGTATCTATCCAGAAACCAAACACCCTACATTCTTTGACGAACAAGATTTATCTTTAGAAGAACCCCTAATTCATGCCCTACAAAATACAGGTTTCACCGACCCAGATCGAATTTTCATCCAATCCTTTGAGTTTGCCAACTTAATTGACTTACAAGGACAATTGGATGATGCGGGTCTCAGCAATATTCCTCTAGTTCAATTATATGGAAATACCACTGAAGGAGCTAACCCGGACAATGGCTTTTCCTTCCCATACGATATCCGCTTTAATGTGGAGCGAGGTAACAACTTAGTAGATATTTACGGTCAAGAATTTCTAGATACAGTAGAAGTTCCTCTCTCTGAAAATACAGTTTATGCAGACCTCGACAGTGCAGAATTTCTAGAAGCGATCGGCGACTTGTATGCAGAAGGTGCAGGACCTTGGAAAAATAACATTCTGTTGCGCGAGTCTATTGATACTCCAGTGGATGCAAATGGAGATGGAGAAGCAGAAATTGATGACCAGTTGACAGGAGAAATTACTTCCTTTATTGATGATGCTCACGATGCTGGTTTACAGGTTCACCCCTACACTTTGCGAGATGAAGAGCGTTTTCTAACTCTCAACCCTAATGATGCTGAGGAATTTGATAACCCGCAATTAATTGTCAGCGCCTTAATAGGTATAGAACGTCCTGGTGGAAATGCTACTCTTTATAGTCGTATCGATCCAAGTCGAATTGATGAACAAGGTAATAATGTAGAACCATTCTTTGATTTTACATTCACTCCAGCGGATATAGTATTAGACCCAGATACAGGAAGAGTTACTACACCAGTTATTCCCTTCTTTATTGCTCCCGAATTTGCAGAAGAAATAGGTAAACCTGAGTTAGCAGGTGAAGAAGCAGGTTTCTTTATTGACAACTTTTTGTTAGAAGAGAATGAGGAAACAGGTGAGTTTGTAATAGTTGGTGGTTCAGACTCAGGTAGCTTCAACAGTGTGTTTATATCCGAAGAATTCTTGAATGATAACGATTTGGGAATTATTGAAGGAAGTGGTACAGTCGCTCCAACTGAAACTGAAGTTGATACTACTGGTTTTGTAGGATTTGGTTTCCCTCTATCAGAAGAATCTGCAGTCCGTTTTATAACAGATCCAGATACAGGGTTACTTATTCCAACAGGAGGAGCTTATGTTGCTGAGGGTAGTATTTCCTTTGAAGTTTTAGGAACAGGAACACCTCAAACTCCAGAGGAAGAATTTGAACAACTAATAGATATTGGTGCAGATGGTTTCTTTACCGACTTCGCACGCACAGGAGTTCCCGTTCGGGATGCTATTGTTGCCGAGGAAGTACGAGCGCCCCAAAACCCTAACCTCAATAATTTCAATACTCTCGACGGTAGCGCACCAATAGTTATCGGACACCGTGGAGCATCAGGGGACTTCCCAGAGCATACTTTAGAAGCTTATCGTTTAGCTATTGTTCAAGGTGCGGACTTCGTTGAACCAGACCTGGTAATTACTTCAGATGGTGTTCTCATTGCCCGACACGAACCTATCCTTGATGATACCACTAACGTTGCTGAAGTATTCGGTCCAGAACGCCAAAGCACTAAGTTACTTGATGGTGTAGAAACTACTGCTTACTTTGCTGAAGACTTTACCCTAGCAGAAATCAAACAACTGCGTGCCGTTCAATCTCGTGACTTCCGCGACCAATCTTTCAACGGTGAATTTGAAATTCCCACCTTCCAAGAAGTTATCGAGTTGGTACAAGAAATGGAAGAATTTGGGTTTGAGGTTGGTATCTATCCAGAAACCAAACACCCGACTTTCTTCGATGAGCAGGGTTTATCCTTAGAAGAACCTCTAATTCAAACTCTGCAAGATACAGGTTTCACTAACCCAAATCGCATTTTCATTCAATCCTTTGAAATTGAAAACCTACTTGAGCTGCGCAACGAAATATTACCTGCTCAAGGTCTGGAAGACCTAAAGCTAGTGCAGTTATTCGGTGATATTGAAGATGACTTCATCAACGAAGGTGGCGGAGGGTTCTCAGTACCTTTCGACTTCGTTGCTAATTCCCAGCAGTTTGAACCCAGCGCTCTTGATGCTATCGTAGATCAGGTCAACTATGCCACCTTCACTGGTAGTGCTTTTACCGTAACCCTTCTAGCTGAGAAAAATCCCGGACCTGGAGCTCCTCAAGACATACTCGATCAGTTTGGCAACCTCCAAGATACTAACCAATTTATTCTACAGGATGCCACCAATCCCGATAACACCGTCGTTCTATTTGCTGGTCCAGACAGCGCACCTAAATCTATCGAAGTTACTATTAGCGAGGCAGGTGTAGTTGCCATTAATGGTGATGAAGTTGCCAATAACTTTAGCCAGCAAGTTCACTTTGGGCTAGTAAACAGCTTACCCATTGGCGATCCTACCGGATTAGGAGCCGAAAGCTACACCTTTTCGACTAACAATACTCTGAATCCAGAGAGCGATCCTCAGTTTGCTATTTATTCCGAAGTTGAAAACGAATTCATCATTGCCGCTGAGGAGTTGCCCTTTGCTAATTCCAATCAAGACTTTGACGATATGGTAGTTAAAGTTAGTGGAATTGAGCCGGTGGGAGAAACTCAGGCTGATATTTCCTTTAATCCTGAAAGGCTACAACCTCTCCTTGAAACGGCTAATACTCGTGCTATCTACGGCAACCTAGCCGACCTAATCGACTTCTCTAGTGTTCCTACCTACGCCGACCTAGCAAACCAGGAAGTAATCGAACTAATCGGTGCCTACGCTGACGGTTTAGGACCTTGGAAAAATAGTTTCCTGCTTCGGGATAATATAGATACACCCGTTGATGGTGACGGTGACGGTAACGCGGAAATTACCACTCAATTAACTGGGGAAGTATTACCACTAATAGATTGGGCACATGATGCAGGTTTACAGGTTCACCCCTACACTTTGCGTGATGAAGAGCGTTTCCTTACCCTCAACCCCGATGGTACGCCTCAAACTCCTGGAGAAGAGTTTGAACAACTCATCGAAATTGGTGCAGATGGTTTCTTTACTGACTTCCCTGCTACAGGTAGTATAGTTGTAGAACAATTTATTGATGAACCAAATATACGGACTTCCCGTGGTTATGAAGGTCTAGCATTCAGTCCCGATCGCGAAACTTTCTATCCTTTATTAGAGGATGCAGTTGTCGGCGATCCAAATAATGCCCTCCGGATCTATGAATTTGACCCTGAGTCTAGCTCTTTCACCGATATAATTGGTTTCTATCCTACCGATATAGTCGGTAATGCGATCGGTGACTTTACTCCCATCAATGACAACGAATTTTTAGTTATTGAAAGGGATGGTGGTATGGCAGATACAGCCGAATTCAAGAAAATCTTTAAGATTGACATTTCTAATGTTGATGAAGAAGGTTTTGTTGCCAAAGAGGAAGTTGTAGACTTACTAGATATTGACGACCCCAACGACCTCAACGGTGATGGCGATACTAGCTTTGACTTCCCGTTTTTCACAATTGAGGATGTGTTAGTTCTTGATGAAGACACCATTCTGGTTGCCAATGACAATAACTATCCTTTCTCTATGGGACGACCACCAGAGATTGATAATAACGAGATTATTCAGATAGATCTAGACGAACCTCTAGACTTAGCATCAGGAATAGGAGTTCCTATTCCTACAGTCGGTATTGAGGTTGAACCTGACACTGTTAGTGAAAATGGAGATGAATACTCTTTAACTTTCAACTTAAATGTACCTGCTCCAGAAGGTGGTTTACGGGTAGTTTGGTCAGAAACAGATTCTGATAATGCTTTCGGCGATGTAAATTTCCCTCCTGAATTAAACCATGCTTCTAACCTCGAATCTCTCGACCCAGTTGGTGATGAACTCGGACGTTCGGCAATTACGATCGATGAAGGGGCAACTACAGCAACTGTTACCTGGACGACTATTTTTGATGGTGAGGAAGAAGGAGATGAAACCACAACTATTGAGTTGCAACCAGAAGATGGTTATGTTGTTGATGCAGAAAATCAAGTAGCTCAAATCGTTATTCAAGATACAGATCGTGACGAAGGTCAATTAATTACAGGTACTCCCCAGGGAGAAGCTCTCAGTGGTGACACTGGAGACGATACTATTGTCGGTTTGAATGGCCCGGATACCTTAGCAGGTAGTTTTGGAGACGATGAAATAATTGGTAGTCGTGGTAGTGACTTCTTGTTCGGTCAGGATGGTAACGATGAACTTCAAGGTCGTCTAGGCAACGATCTCCTATTTGGTGGTGATGGTGATGATGAGCTAAATGGCGGTATAGGTCGCGATCGCTTAAATGGTGGTCCTGGTGATGATATTTTGACTGGTGGTGCAAGTATTGACTTCTTTATCTTCAATAGTAATGAAGAATTTGACTCCGATGATTTTGGTCTTGATACGATCGATAATTTCCAACCAGACCTCAGACCAGATGAAGATGGAAACCAAGGCGATCGAATTCTTCTAGATCGCTCAACCTTTACTGAGCTTGATAGTCCTGCTGGAATTGGTTTCAGCGTTAATAGTGATTTTGAAATCGTTGCCGACGATGATGATGTAGATGACTCTAATGCTTTCATTGTTTACAGTGAAGAGTCTGGAGGTCTATTCTACAATGTAGATGGTGAGTCTACTCAGTTTGCTATCCTTGATGGTGCGCCCACTATTACTGAGGATAATTTCCAAATCAGAAATTAGGGAACAGATTTTACAGCGGTTTTTATTTCAGTAAACCACACACAGTAGGGACGTTCCATGGAACGTCCCTACTAGGTTTTGGTTGTGATATGATAAGTGATAGTTTGTAGTAGGGTTTTAGCCCTATCATTAATATCAAATCTGCTTGCTTCGGAGTGTTATAAGAAACCGGGTTTGTGGGAGTTAGATGTTAGTATGGTCGGGTATTTAAAACAAACCCGGTTTCTACGCTTTTTTATACCGATACTAGCGGATTTAATATAACTCAATTTTCTCCTAGACGAGCGATAATCATTTTCAACATATATCTATTCCTCATTTATAAATAAATCATAGAACAAAGAAACCGAAATAATAACTGTTTTTTCCAATTCCATCATCTCACTAAAATCTTTATCTCCTGTAATTAAAAAATCCGCCTCACCTGCCATTGCTAAAGCGATAAATTTAGCATCTTTAGGGTCTCTTTTAAAGTCAACCTTAAAATTAACTTCAATTAATTTAGGAATTGTTTCAATTTTATCAAGCCATTCCTGTCTTACCTCATTTGTTAATTTTAATTTACGTCGATTTAACACTTCTCTATATTCTGCTAAAATCTCTTGAGAAACTATCCAATCCATATCATAACGATCGCTAATTAATTGGATAATCGCTCTAGGTTTTTTTCCTTTTAAAACTGCAGAAATTAAAACATTAGTATCAACAATAATTCTCATTCACCTCTCCGATAAGCTTCAATTTCGGCCGCGATTTCCTCCTCCGTAATTTCTTGACTCCCTGGAATTGCTTGAGTTTTATCAAATAATTCTCGCAATTCTTGACTTAACCTTGCTCTTTCAGGATCGATAGGTTTATTCTTATTTTTTTCTCTTTCCTCTCGATACTTTTTAACCTTTTCCTTTAACAACTTTTTCGCAGATTCAGTCCCTTTAACATAAGAGGGTAACTTAATATCATCCTCCTCTTCCTCTAATAACTGAAATGCTCTAGCGATCGCCTCTTGGGCTGTCTTATATTTGCCAGTATTCAGTAGTTTTTCTAACAACTTTTCTTGTTCGGGGGTTAAAGTAATTTGTTTCATAACTAAGTTTTATCCTGATTCTTTAAAACCTACTTTATTTCTACTTAAATTAATTGATGTTGAACAAACACATTATGATTCTTTTAATATATCATATATAATGATAGTCTTATGGTTTGATAGTTAGGTGAGTTTCTTTAGTTTGTTTTTAGAGTTTAGTTAAATGTACTTGAATCCGAATGCCATAATTTCTCCCAATAAACTTACCGAAGATGATAAATCTCAATATTTGGCTCTGGGAGGTTATACTTTGGATAACTGGCAACAATTAGAGAGTGATTTACGAGAACAAATTTTAACTTTAGAAGCACAACCTACCCTGAAAACAAAATATGGGCAAAAATATCAGATTATGGGTTCATTAAATTGTCCTAATGGTTTTATTTTAAACATCAAAACGATTTGGATAGTAACTGAACAAATAACTAAATTTGTTACTTTATTTCCTGCACAGGAGAGATAAAAAATGACATTTCCTTTATTTTGTCAAGTCCAATTAACTGAAGATATTCCTGAGTTTAATCTCAAAAAAGGTAGTATTGGGATAATTGTTGAATATTATTCTATGTCTGAAGGAGAAGATGGCTATAGTGTAGAAGGTTTAATTGCTCAAGATACAGTAGAAGTTACTGAATCTCAAATTAAATTAATTAATGTTGAACAAATACAAGAAAAACAAACATTTCTATCAGGTGTAACCAGATAGTTAGGCAGCGATCGCGGATATAGGAGAAACAATCAGTAATATCATCGCTTTAGGGTCACTTCCAGATTTTTGAGCAGAACATCGTCTGGTTGAGATGCTATCCACCAAATCAAGGTAAAACCAAAAACAAATGCCAACCATGTAATAGCGAAAGCTAAGACAAACTTTATTGAGCGATGAATTCCGAATGACAGAGTTGATGTTGCAGGATTTTGTGGGCTGTATCGAACCTTTACTGACGAAGCACTCTCTAGTTTATTGAGAATATCTTGGTGTGCCTGTCTGCCGCTACTAGAAATATATCCAAATGCCAATCGGGAACCAGTATATGTTCGACCCATAACAGAGTAACGATATTCAACCTCTACTCCATAAGTTGTGCCATCGCTATCTGAACTCTCACGAAGAGACATATTAGTAATTGTGCCTGTTACAGATGGCCAATTAGAAACTTCAACTGATTTCTTGGCAGAGTTGATACCATACCCAAGCATACCAAACCCAACAGCGAAAAAGATGCTGATAAATAGAGGGAAAAAGAGCTTACTCATAGTATATGTCAAAGTTTGTATAGAAGTCAGCATGGCTACAAACATTTTTTACAGCCTAACTATTTATCATATAGTAAATTATAAGTATTTTGTGGAACAACTCTGAGAAGAAAAGTCTTGAATATTGAGCTAAGGAATTTACAGCAGTTTCCAGTATTGAAGCAGCAGTCAGCAGTCAGCAGTCAGCAATCAGCTTTTCACGGTGTATAATGGGGGATTCTTTCCCCCCACGCAAAGCGCACCACTAATTTTTTCGCTCCTCTTGTGGGGGACCGTTACCCTCGGATTTTTAGCTGAAGGCCGTAGTTACGACCCAGGAGGCTAGCTAAATGCTGTTTGCGTAGCATTCCGTAAGGAAAAGCGAGCTAGCTAGTTAAGGATGAAATCTCTGTAGTGCGGGCATCTTGCCCGCTATTAGTAGACCAACGCATCTAAAATGGTGCGTTACGACGGATTGTTAAATGCTTTTCACAGTCTCATTTTAGCTGTCTAACGCACCCTAGTGGACCGTTTCATCTAAAATGGTGCATTAGAATAGCCAGCCAAAAGTTACTCTTGCTAAGACAAGCGATATAGCTGCCGCACTTGCTCCGCCAACGCTAAAATAAGCAATTAAGCAATCTCGACTGTTTCAGCTAAAATAGCCCCATAGAATAGTCAGCAATGGAGGACAATAGTTATGGGAAGAGGTCGGAGAGCTAAAGTATATCTGACGGTAGAACAGAAAGATAACCTAGAAAAAATCCCTCGAAATGGTTATGCGCCAGCTAAAAAAATTCTACACGCTCAAATTCTTCTGATGTGTAATGAAGCCGTTACAACCAACAGAAGCTGGACAGATGAAGAGATAGCTGAGGCTTTAAATATACATAGAAACACAGTGGGACGGGTTCGCCAAAGATTCCTGAGCAAAGGGGAAAAACCTGCCCTGGTGAGAAATTCTCGCTCCCTACCACCCACAGCCCCAAAAGTAGATGGGGCAACTGAGGCGCAAATTATTGCCTTGTGTTGTTCTGATCCACCAGAAGGCAGAGCGGATTGGACAATCAGATTATTAACTTCAGAGCTTCAAGAGCGGCAAATTGTCACTGAAATTTCTTGCTCAACTGTGTGGCGTACTCTCAAAAAAACCAATTACGCCCTTGGAAAACCCAAAGGTTTTGCATCCCAGAGAGAGACTTAGCCAGAGAAAGTCTCACAAATGGAAGTCGTTCTTGATCTTTATAGCAGTGTTCACTCCTCTGAGGAGCCATTAATAAATATGGATCAAGCCTCTGTACAACTTCAAGGACATCTCTACGAAACCATTCCCATGAAATCAGGACAAGACAAGAAAGAAGACTATCACTATACTCGTGAAGGAGTACAAGCCTGATTCATGTTTTTTGCTCCTAACAGAGGATGGCGACGGGTGAACAACCCAGACAGTCGGACTCGAATAGATTGGGCAGAAGAAGTACGACAATTATTGGATGTGGACTACCCAAATGCTCGAAAAGTCAAGTTAGTTTGTGATCATCTCAATACCCATAATATCGCTTCTCTCTATGAAGCATTTCCGGCTCCAGAAGCCCACCGTTTAGCTCGAAGATTGGAAATTTACCATACTCCTCGCAATGGCAGTTGGTTAAATGTAGCTGAGATTGAACTAAGTATTTTATCAAAACAATGTTTAGACCGAAGAATTTGTAGCAAAGAAAAATTAGAAACAGAATTAATTGCATGGCAAACCGAACGTAACCAAACTGCCTCTAAGGTGAGCTGGCAATTTTCGAGTGATGATGCCAGAGTTAAACTTAAACATCTTTATCCGGTTTTTGAAACTGCCTAATACCCAATAATTATTACCATCAATTCAATAGCGATCGCTTGTTTTTTGATGACTCTTTTTAGCGATCGCTTGTTTTTAGCTGTCTCTTTTTAGCGTTGGCGGAGCAAGTTGTACTGCGTAAGTCCAGTAGGGTGCGTTAACGGAGTGTAACGCACCTTATTTTTCATTGCTCGTTTTTCAAGAGTTTTTCAACTGATTTTAATGGGAAAGGACTCAATCCCAGTCAATATTCAAAGACTTATAATAGAATCTTTCAAGTTCTAATTTCTCTGTATAGTAAATTATAAGTATTTTGTGGAACGACTCTCAGAAGAAAAGTTTTAATTGTTAGACCAAGAAATTTACAGCAGTTTCCAATATTAAGGATGAAACCTCTGTAGTGCGGGCATCTTGCCCGCTAGTAGTAGACCGACACATCTAAAATGGTGCGTTACGACGGATTGTTAAATGCCTTTCACAGTCTAAATTTTAGCCGTCTAACGCACCCTACTGGACTCTTTTCCTTTTTTTAACGTCCGAGTATTTCAACAGAAGATACTGATAACTGATAACTGTTCACTGAAACCCTACTCCACCGTCACCGACTTTGCCAAATTCCTCGGCTGATCCACATCCAAACCACGATGAGCAGCAATATGATAAGCTAACAACTGCAAAGGAATAACAGTCAACATCGGCGACAACAACTCATCCACCGCAGGCACCGCCAACACATTATCAAACACATCCGCCTCCGTACTTTCAGGAGTCACCCCAATTAACTGTGCATCCCTTGCTTTAGCCTCCTGAGCATTAGAAAGCACCTTCTCATAAACCAAACCAGGCATAGCGATCGCCACTACAGGAACCTTATCATCCAACAAAGCGATCGGACCATGTTTCATCTCACCTGCTGGATATCCCTCGGCATGAATATAACTAATTTCCTTCAGTTTCAAAGCACCTTCTAAAGCAATTGGATAATTAATTCCTCTGCCTACAAAAATAAAATCTTGAGTGTCATTAAACTGATGAGCAAAATCTTCAATTTGACTATCTTGAGCTTCTAACATCTGTTCCATCTGTGCCGGAATTTTTTGTAAACCATTAATAATTTCTGCAATTCTTTCCCCAGATAAATATTGTCGTTGCCATGCTAAATCTATGGCTAAAAAATAAAACGCCATTACCTGTGCCACAAATGTTTTAGTTGCTGCAACCCCGATTTCAATACCTGCCCGAATATCAATAATTTGATTAACTAAATTAGCAATAGAACTTTCTGCCCGGTTAGTAATTCCTAATAATCGTGATGTAAATTCGGCAGGTTTATCTAAACGACGCTGTTGTTCCATTGCTAAAGCTGCTAAAGTATCAGCCGTTTCTCCAGACTGAGTAACACCAATCAAAAGAGTATTTTTTCTCAGAGGAGAAGGAGCATAACGAGCTTCCGAAGCATAATTTACTGTAGTTGAAATTCCTGCTAATTGTTCTAATAAATACTTGCCAATTAAACTAGCGTGCCAACTCGTACCACAGGCAAAAATTTCAACCTGTTCTAAATTTTGATATAGGGATGAAGATAACTTTAAATTAGTGGGGGAAACAAGACTATTCATAGCATCCCAATTACTATTAATATAAGCCTCTAAACAACTTCTAACAACATTCGGTTGCTCATGTATTTCTTTGAGCATAAAATGTTTAAAAATGTGTTTCTCAACTAAAGTCGGACTCCAGTTGAGAATGCGAGGAAGTTTATTAAGGCGATCGCCCTCAAAATTATAAACCTCCACTCCCAGAGGCGTTAAACGTGCTATTTCCCCATTTTCTAAACTGAGAACAACTTGAGTATGAGATACAAGAGCAGGGGTATCAGAAGCACAGAAAAATTCCCCCTGACCTAAACCGATAGATATAGGTGCCTTTTGTCTAGCAACAATAATTTCATTCGGATAGTCTGCACAAACAACAGCGATCGCAAACGCCCCATCTAATTTATTCACAGTCTGACGCACTGCCTCTAAAAAATTTTCTCTGTTCCCCGTTTCCCACTTCGCATTTCCGGCAAAATTAGACAAAAATTCTGCAATTAAATGAGGAATAACTTCCGTATCAGTCTCAGAAACAAATTTATGCCCCTGACTTTCCAATTCTTTGTGTAACTCCCGGTAATTTTCTACAATCCCATTTTGCACCACTGCCACTCGCCCGGTATCATCAGTATGAGGATGAGCATTATATTCTTCCGGTTTCCCATGAGTTGCCCAACGAGTATGACCAATACCAACATTAGCTGGCATTTCCATTTCTGCCAATTTTTCCCGTAGGTTGCACAATTTACCCTTAGCACGAACAGATTTAATTTGACCATCACAAACAGTGGCCAACCCTGCAGAATCATAACCCCGATATTCTAGTTTTTCTAGTCCCGATAGTAAAATTTCTGTTGCTGACTGGGTGCCAATATAACCAACTATTCCACACATTTAATTTTTTATTCTGACTAACTTTGACTATATATAATACTCACTCAAAATTAGTTATCCCGTAGGATAGTTAGCTTTTTCTTTGCTATAGCAATTGCAGGTTTTATTAGGACATTCTCAAATTCTCCTATCTGAGTAAAGCTGGAGGTTGTATCATATCCGCTTGAATACTTAATTATTCTTAACTCCTCTAACTGACTCCTTAATATTATTGAAATTGAAATATTATCTTGACAAAAAAACAAAATGGAGTAGCATAACCACACAAATGCTATTTCTCAAATCAGATGGATGAGTAATCGCCGACGATTTTAGTAGAAGCAGCAAGTGAACATCAATTTGTCACTTTATGACCTATTGTGTCGGTTTTCTCAAGTCACAATATTAAGCTCGAATATTCTAAACGGAGTTAAAAAATGGTCCAACTAACAGTTTTGGATAAGCTCACCCCATTTATAGAGGATGATTTGGAAGTTCCCGGTCCTCCAGGACCTCCTGCTCCAGTAGAGGGTGAATTGAGAATTCCAGGTCCTCCAGGTCCTCCCGCACCAGTAGAGGGTGAATTGAGAATTCCAGGTCCTCCAGGTCCTCCCGCACCAGTAGAAGGTGAATTGAGAATTCCAGGTCCTCCAGGACCTCCTGCTCCAGTAGGAAATTGCCAATCTGGTGGCGATCAGTAACATTCATCATTTTCAGTTCTTGATCAAAGTATTGCTGATTTTAAGGATGAAGTTGGTAGCTCTGGTAAATTTAAGCGGGTTGCAAATTATGGAATGATACTGCCAAAAATTGCTTCTGAACTTTTCTCCAATCCAAAATCATCCGTTATTGTGCAACGCTAATTTAAGATTTATTGAATTATGTGTTGCCAAAAGAATCAGATTTTGTCCCAGCAGTAGTATCGAATGAGTCAGCCACAAATAGATTTAAAAATCACGAAAATCGACGTGCTTTAGTATTACAATCTTTTGCTAAATTCGAGGAATTAATTGTTTAAAAAATTCAAGAAATTTTGCCAGATGTGTTTACAACATTAAATGTGCCGGAATTTTCAATTAGTAAATTTGAAACTCAGTTAACCGCCCATAACGATCGGAACTTCTATAAGACTCATGTTGATAATCAATATCCTGTTAATACAAGAGTTATTACCTACGTTTACTATTTTTATCAAGAACCCAAAGCATTTACAGGTGGAAATTTAAGAATTTACGATAGTAAAATTCAGGGAAAATATTATTCAAAAGCTGATACATTTAAAACCATAGAACCAGAAAATAATAGTATTGTATTTTTCTTCAGTAGTTATCTACACGAAGTTTTGCCAGTAAGTTGTCCATCTCAAGCTTTTGCAGACAGTCGCTTTACTATTAATGGTTGGATACATCGTACTAATTAGGGTTTGCTGAAAAAAGCAAAGTGTGGGGAGTGTGGAGAGTGTAGGGAGTGTGGGAAGTTTGGGAAGTTTGGGGAGGGTGGGAAGACAGAGAAAGTAGGAGGAATAATTGTTCTTTGACTTTTCTGCCATAGTCACCCCAAAATTCTCACTTTTTGAGGGTAAGTGAATTGAAACAGGCGCACTTTTTTCGACGTTCAAAAGACCAAAACCTTTATTTACCGAATAATTAATAATTAAATAATTCTCGTTTAAAGCCTCAATTCCTACAACCAAAGTCAGATACTGACATCAGGAATTCTTCCACAACTGTTGTGCCCCCTTTTCGAGAAAATCTCCCAACTTTGCAACCGCAATAGGTGGAGAGTCTTCCATCACCTGGATCGGTAGAAATTGACCCATCAGCTCTCTCATTGTTTCCACAATCTGGTCATTATTTGTAGTATATTTATCTACAAAATTAATTACTTCATTTGGATTGGGTGTCATAGTAAATTTCTAGGTGCGGGATAGATAATACCAAAAAATAGAGGGAAAATTATTAATTCCCTCTACAAAATTTTTAGTTATTATATTAATAAGGACTTGCTTGCGCAAAAACCGGGTTTATCGAGGAAACTTCGTGATTTGAAAAACAACAATCAGGAGAATAAACCCGGTTTCTTATTTGGGTGCATAAGTCCCGATCTAAAATTTTTCTACCCTCTATTAAATCTAAAATCAAAAAGCAATAAAGGGAAGTTAGTATTAGTAAGCGATACCCATACTGCGAGTAGTTTCAGCACCAAGATAAACCCGGACACTCAAAAAGTCAGTGGGGCAAGCAGTCTCACAACGCTTACAACCAATACAATCTTCAGTACGAGGGGATGAAGCAATTTGGCCTGCTTTACAACCATCCCAAGGTACCATTTCTAGAACATCTAATGGACAAGCACGGACACACTGAGTACAACCGATGCAAGTGTCATAAATTTTTACTGAATGAGACATGAATTAAATTCTCCCAACAAATTGATTTTGCCGTACCTGCTCAAAGGCAGATGGGACAGCAAGTTTTATAAGCGAATTCTTCGACCTAGTTTACCTTACTGTTTCTCATCCTTGATAAACACTGTTGAAAAACTTAAAATATCTCAATAATCTGATAGGGAGTAGGGAGTAGGGAGTAGTTAGGAGTAAGAATAAATGGGAGTTACAGAGGAGGTGGTTGGAAGAATCCCTAATCTGATAGGTGAGTAGGGAGTAGTTAGGAGCAAGAAGAAAAACCTTGATATTTGACATCCTCCCCGGCCTAAAGGCACGGGGATTCCTACCGAGCCGTACCTCCTCGGCGAGGTAAAAAGCTTTTAGATTTAATCAGCAAACCCTAATTATTCAAAGTCCCAACTTTTCTAATACTGGACGAGTTGAGACTACATGACGGTCTAATCCCAATTTTTTTGGAGAAATGCCTAAAGCTAAAGCTATTAATTGGGGTAAGTGCAACACTGGTAAACCCAACTTACGTCCGATCGCTTTCTCTACCTCTGGTTGACGGGAATCTAAATTTAAGTGACATAAAGGACAAGGTGTTACCATACAATCTGCACCCTTGTCAATAGCTTCGCTCACATGATTTCCGGCCATTTGAAAAGCCTGATTAGTAGCATAACTAGAAAGAGGCCAACCACAACATTGAGTCCGACCTCGATAATAAATAGGAGTAGCCCCGATAGCCCGAAACACATTTTCCATAGATTCTGGTTGATAGGGGTCATCATAAGGCAAATTAGTTTGACCTCTAAGTAAGTAGCAACCATAGAAAGCAGCACATTTAAGGTCAGAGAGTTTGCGGGTGACATGATTTTGGATTTCTCCAAGACCATAATCTGCCACTAATGCCCAAAGTAGATGTTTAACCTCTGTACTACCTTGATAGGGAGAACAACTTTGTTTTTGTAAGAGGCCATTAATTTGTTCTAGGTAAGCTGGCTCAGTTTGTTGGGATTCTTTAAGACGCTCATCCACATGACCAATAACCCCTTGACAAGTGCTACAGTGGGTTAGCAATGGCAAATTTAGTTCCTCAGCCAAAGCTATGTTGCGGGCATTAACGGTATCTTCTAGTAGTTGAGAGTCTTCTTTAAAAGTTCCAGACCCACAACAAGCAGCCTTTTTCAGTTCTATTAGCTCTATTCCCAGGGCTTCGGTAAGAGCTTGGGTAGACTGATAAAGCTCTCGGCAAGCACCTTGAGCCACACAACCGGGAAAGTAAGCATATTTCAATGTTTGAGAAGGCATGAGATTAACTAAATATAGGTATAGGAACAATATTATATAAACATGACTTATGATTGGTGATATTAATTTTATCACTGTTTATAATATAAGTTTGTCATTTCTATAAGTAGTTAGCAAATGAAACAAGAAAATACTTTGACAACAGTAATAAGCTTGTGATATTTGTGAAAAGTTAAAGAAATCGATCGAAAAAACAGGATTGAAGTCTTTCCCTTCCTTGGGGGAGTTTTAATGGGGAGGGCTTGTAACTGTTATCTATAATCTAGCGATTCGGCGGGAAGTTCTCCCGTGACAGCCTGTGGACTGGATAACGCCAACTTTGCCAGGCAGAAGCAGGAAGAGAGCACACTATCAGAAAATGATAGATTTTACAGATAGTTGTACGTTTCTAAGAACGGCATTCACCAGACAAAAAAGGGACATGGAGAAAAGCGTAAGACTAACCCTAAGTTAGCAGAAGCCAATGAAGCTTCAACCCACTGCAGAGTTAACACTCGGTAGATATCCATCCCTTTGGGCACAAGAGGATGTTAACAAATATTCAATTGGCATAATTTAAGTGGTTAGCTTGAACCTAGTTTCGGATAATATTAGAAACGCAATATCTAAATTAAAGGTAAGGAGAAAATTCGATGAGTAATGAAGACATTTTTACAAAAGTACAGAAAATAGTTAGTAACCAACTAGAAAAAGATCTCGAAGAAGTGAAACCAGAATCTAATTTTGCCAATGATTTAGGAGCTGATTCTTTAGATACTGTGGAATTAGTTATGGCATTAGAAGAAGAATTTGACGTTGAGATTCCAGATGAGCAAGCAGAACAAATTGCTACTGTCCAAGCTGCTGTAGATTATATTGAGAAGCAAACAACAGCAAAAGCATAATATTAAGATTGTCCCCAAAACCTGAAGTTTCTCCCTTCTGGGTGTGAAATTTTAGGAAAAGAAAATTATGACAAATTTTGAACTTAAACGGGTAGTTGTCACAGGAATGGGTGCAATAACACCAATTGGCAATACTCTATCTGATTATTGGAACGGGTTATTGAAAGGTAAAAGTGGTATAGACCAAATAACCCTATTTGATGCTTCCCGACACAAATCTCGTATTGCTGGAGAGGTAAAAGGATTTGACCCTCTCGACTATATGGATCGTAAACAGGCCAAACACATGGACCGCTTTGCTCAGTTTGCAGTTGCAGCTAGCAAACAGGCAATTGCTGATGCCAAATTTGAAATCAACGACCTAAACGCAGAACAGGTGGGGGTAATGATTGGTAGTGGGGTCGGTGGTATTAAAGTCTTAGAAGACCAGCAGGAAATATATTTAAATCGTGGCCCTGGTAGGTGTAGCCCTTTTATGGTCCCGATGATGATTGCTAATATGGCTGCTGGGTTAACAGCAATTCATACTGGAGCCAAAGGGCCGAATTCATGTCCAGTAACTGCTTGTACTTCTGGGTCACATGGGATAGGAGATGCTTTCCGTTTAATCCAAAGAGGATATGCTCAAGCAATGATTTGTGGTGGAACTGAATCACCAGTAACACCTTTGGGATTAGCAGGATTTGCTTCTGCTAAGGCTTTGTCTACTCGTAATGATGACCCGACTCATGCAAGTCGTCCTTTTGACCGGGATCGCGATGGCTTTGTTATAGGTGAAGGAGTAGGCATTCTACTCCTGGAAGAATTAGAATATGCTCTTAGTCGTGGAGCGAGAATATATGGAGAGATTGTTGGTTATGGCATGACCTGTGATGCATACCACATGACTGCTCCTTCTAAAGATGGAGAGGGGGCAACTAGAGCTATTCAATTGGCAATGAAAGATGGTGGCTTAACTCCTGAAGAAATTAGTTATATAAATGCTCACGGCACCAGTACATCAGCAAATGACACAACAGAAACAAAAGCAATCAAAAAGGCGCTAGGTGAAAGTGCTTATAAGGTTGCAATTAGTTCAACTAAGTCAATGACTGGTCATTTGTTAGGAGGATCTGGAGGTATTGAAGCTGTTGCTACAGTCATGGCGATCGCCCATGACAAAATTCCACCAACCATTAATTTGGATCATCCAGATCCAGAATGTGACCTAGATTATGTCCCCCATATAAGTCGCTCTAAAACAGTAGAAGCAGCCTTATCCAACTCATTTGGATTTGGAGGCCATAATGTTACCCTAGCATTTAAGAAATATGTCTAGAGGTTAGGGCTAGAAATTATTTAGGGGGCTTGCGCCCCTTTTTTTTATGACCACTATCTTGTGCCACAAAACAAAATAGAGCTGATTTAATCTTTAGAATAAAGGCTAAAATCCAGATTGTCAGCTTCTGTAGGGGGGATTTCCTAAGGTCATGCTCCTAATTACGCGAATCACCCCTACTTCTGACTTGCGCGTAGCGTCATAACTTCCCTTGCCTAGAGATCCCTATGATGAGATGATCTGTAATGTACAGTAAAAGTTATACATAAATAGGGTTTGCTGAAAAAGTCTTTTGGTAGGGGTAGGAGACAGGAGACAGGAGACAGGAGACAGGAGACAGGAGACAGGAGACAGGAGA
>NZ_JBNHEP010000068.1:0-15382 GCF_050015995.1 Dapis brunnea BLCC-M229
CAATTACACCAATGGCAATACCAACAATTAATCCTTGCCATCTCCCTCTCTTTTTTTGACTGGGAAATTCTTTGGTATAATTAATACCCTCAATATCCTCCTGATCTTCTTCTGTTTGAGGATAGACTTTACGGCTATTTATAAAACCCATTTGATATCTCCTTGCCTAATCATAAGCTTTACACTTTCTTGGTTTAATCATTATTGCCATAAATAGTTCCTACTCAGCCATTACAAGCGCCCGAAATTGCTCGATATACTAGCTACTTCAAAAGGTAATTTTTGGCAACATTAATTGTTGTAGACTAGCAGTTAAAGCATTATTAACGGATTGTGGAGAAACGCACTATAGTTTAAGACTATATCACCTCATTTACTTAGTTTTCTGGTCTTATTCTGCTCTAACTCTTTAGCAATAGGCATCCGCCAACCTGTGCCAAAAGCTCGCTCGCTAATCTTCAGCCCCGGAGGTGCTTGTCTACGTTTAAATTCTGCCCGCATGACTAATTTTACTACTTTATTTACTACTTCTGAATCATGTCCTGCTGCTATAATTTCGTCTAAGGATTCGCAGTTTTCTACTAAGCGAAATAAGATCTCATCTAATACTTCGTAAGCAGGTAAGGAATCTTGGTCTTTTTGATCTTCTTTTAATTCAGCACTTGGAGCTTTAGTTATAATATTTTCGGGAATAATATTTTGCTTTTGAGTAATTAGTAAATTTTCGGCTCCATAGAATTTTTTATTGCTATTAACTGCCTGTTCATTCAACCAACGACACAGAGAATAAACGCGAGTTTTTGGCACATCTGAAATTACAGCTAATCCACCATTCATATCACCATAAAGTGTGCAATAACCAACTGCCATTTCTGACTTATTGCCTGTAGATAATAGTAAATGACCAAACTTATTAGAAATAGCCATTAATAAATTTCCACGAATTCGAGATTGAATATTTTCTTCAGCAATGCCAAAATTTGTATCTGCAAATAAATCTGCCAAACTATTATCATAACCTTTCATTAAATCCCCAATAGATATAATTTGTTTAGGAATACCCAAATTTTCTACTAAAGCATCAGCATCTTTCACAGAATGCTCCGAACTGTAGGGAGAAGGCATTAAAATAACAAAAACATTTTCCTTTCCTAATGCAGCAGTAGCGATCGCTGCGACTAAAGCAGAATCTATTCCTCCACTTAAACCCAGGACAACTTTGGAAAAACCACACTTCCGCACATAATCTTTTACGCCTAAAACTAAAGCAGACCAAATTTCTTCATCTTCGCTTTCTGGCAGATTTATACTTTCAAAATTCACTGAGATTAAATCTTTTTTTGCCGAATTAAATTCTACAACTGCCAAATTTGTCTCAAAAGGTTTAGCACGATAAATAACATTCCCAGCAGAATTAAAAACCACACTACAACCATCAAAAATTAAATCGTCATTCCCACCTACTTGATTGACATAAATAATTGGTATTTGATAACGATTAGTACTATGTTCTAACATTGCTTCTCGCAATTTTTGTTTCCTAACTCGATAGGGAGAAGCTGACATATTAATCACAAAATCAACCTGTTGCTCGGCTAATTCTTTCATGGGGTCGCAAGTATAATTTCGCTTTCCCCAAAATTCTGCATCATTCCACAAATCTTCGCAGATAGTTACGCCTACTTTAACTGAAGATTCTGAGCTTTCGGGAGAAGTGTCTAATGTGAAAAAATCGCTACTTTTACCAGGCTCAAAATATCGGTCTTCGTCAAAGACATCATAAGTAGGTAAAAGCCGTTTATGAAATATTTGTTTGACTTTTCCATTGGCTAATAAAGCTGCACTATTAAATAATGATTTTTCTCCATTTTGAGCAGCTTGAGAATTAAAAATTACAGTTCCTACTAAAACAGCTATTTCTGATGGTAAATCTTGAGCTAACTTTTCTAATTCCACACCAGCAGCTTCAATCAAACTAGGATAAATTAATAAATCTCGTGGCGGATAACCTATCAATGATAATTCTGGAGTTATCATCAACTTAGCATCTAAAATTTGTGCTTTTTTGGCAGCTTCTAAAATTAATTTAGCATTGCCGGAAATATCACCAATAATAGGGTTAAGTTGAGCGATCGCTATTTTCATAAATTCTATCTAATTAATGATTATTAAAGGAAAATTTTTTTTCCTGTAAAATATATATTATGTTTGTATAAGCAGTGATAATATTAACGTGGAAGTAAAATTTATCGTAGATATAGTAGATTTAGAAGGTAATTTTAATTAGGAACTTATTTAATCAAAATTCCTAATTAAACTCGGAGGCAATAATGGTCTAATAACTACAGTTATTGCTTTCCTAAATCTTTGCCAAAACGGTGTCTAAAATTGGCAATTGATGTTGTTGGGAGTACATATTCTCCACAATGTAGATCCCCTGCTTCAAATCCTAATTGTTGCAAAACTTGATAATGTGACTGAGAATGTTGCGCATCAACAAACCCCACAGTTGGTTGTAGTTGCTCAAACCGAGATGAAAGTAAACTGGAAAAAGCACAACCCATTATATTAAAAGGGTTTGGATTTAAAGTTGTTTCTCTTTGATCGTCGCTCATTAGCTTTGCTATATGTGCTGGGAAGTAGATTAAACTATTAATAGGAACGGCCGATCGCAACACTCCACCTTCACTAAATAAAATATCTCCATGTTCCTCAAAGCGTTGAATAGCTAACTCTGGGGCAAAACAATGGGGAGCTGAATCATCAATAATAATAGTACCCGACTTAACTTGCATAATATCTAATACATTAGGCACATTTGTAGCACCAACAATCAAAGTAGAGTTGTAAATTTCAGGAGGTACTACTGTTGTTGATAATGCTAAATTTATTTGACCTTTAAAGCCAAAAATTTCAACTAATTCTTGCTTAATATTCTCTAGTAAATCTAACTTACTATAAATATCACAAAGAGTAATTTCTTGAGGATGTGGTAAACATTTAAGCATTAACGAAAGTACATTTGTCCCTACCGAACCTAAACCTAAAAATCCAACTTTTTCTCCACTTAAATTCCGTCCGCTTTCCTCGCAAACCTTTTTAATAGTGAGTATAACAGCAGCACCAGTAGTTCCATGTCCAGTAGTAATTTTGGGCAAATCCTGGCGATTAGCAATTGCTTTTGTAATAGCACGACCATAATCAGTAGCAGAAGGAATTAAGCCAGTCAAAGAAACACATTTAGCACCTATTCGGGCAGCCATTTCCAAGGCTTCAACAATTTTACTAACTAGAACGTCCTGATTGCTATATAGTTCTGAACTAAGTTGAGGGATAATTATGCCAGCAATTCGACCGCAATTAGTTTCTCGGACACTTCTCAAAAATGGAAGATTTTCAAAGATATTTTCAACAACATAATCCCGACTTAAACCAGAAATTGCTAGATCGGATGCGTCTATGCAACCTAAAGATGCAGAATCTACAGGGGGAATTTTTCCTACGGACAATAAAGACAATAAAGAACGATGTTCAACTTCTAGAAATTCAGATTTTTTATGATTAACAAGTTCCTGATTTTCCTGATTTAATATTTTGGGAAATTCATTAGTATGAGTATCTTTTTTGTTTTGTATTAATTCGGTAATACTATCAGTTAATTCAGCAATTGTGGGATGTGACAATAAACTTTGTAGTGAAAGACTAACATTCATTGCTGTGGATATTTTAGAAACTAATTGCATTGCTGTGAGAGAATGTCCACCTAACTCAAAAAAGTTATCGTATATACTAACTTGAGGGATTCCTAAAACTTCTGCATAAAGCTCTGCTAATAGCTTTTCTTCAGGAGTGCGTGCAGCTACAAATTTAGCGTTTGACCTAGATTGTACTGACTCCGGTTTAGGTAAAGAGCGTCGATCTACTTTCCCATTTGCTGTTAGAGGTAGTTTTTTAAGAGGTACAAATATGGGAATCATGTAGTCTGGTAATTTTTCTGCTAAGAAGTGACGCAGTTCGCTGTGAAGAGAATTTGGGAGGGTTTTTTCGGGAAAATTAGTTGCAGTTTTTCCAAAATTGTTGTTTGAATTTGAGGTTTCGTCAATACTACTCACAAAATAGGCAACTAAACGGCGATCGCCTTCTCTATCTTCTCGCACGATTACTACTGACTGCTGTATTGCAGGATGTTGATTTAATACTGCTTCTATTTCTCCAAGTTCAATACGGAAACCGCGAATTTTAACCTGATTATCAATGCGACCTAAATATTCTATATTGCCATCGGATAAATAACGAGCTAAATCTCCTGTTTTATATAGCTTTGAGTTATTATTATTAAAGGGATTAGGAATGAATTTTGCTGCTGTTAATTCTGGTCTATTCAGATATCCCCGTGCTAAACCAGCACCACCTATGTGTAATTCTCCTGGTACCCCCAGGGGGACTGGTTGCTGATGTTGATCTAGAATATACAGTTGAGTATTGGCAATAGGACAACCTATAGGAATTACTTCTTTGAGAGAGTCTTCTGGTTTCACCTGATAGACGCAACAACCCACTACTGTTTCCGTAGGTCCATATTCATTAATTAGCTTTGTTTCTGGAGCATTATTTGACCAAAATGATACGGTTGTTGCTGGTAGCGCTTCTCCACCAATAATGAATGCTCTAGTTTGATCGGATGCTTTTTCTGGTGGTATCAGAGTGTTAAGTATTTGTAAATGAGCTGGTGTCAGTTTGACTAAGCTCAAATTCTTTTGGGAACATAAAAGTTCCCTCAGAGCTTCTATTTCATCTTCTTCGGGTAACAAAATCATTTCTTTCCCTGTTAATAAAGGAGAGAAAAAGGATGTTACCGTAGCATCAAAGCCAATAGAAGAATTAACCGGAACTCCATTTCCTTCTTTTACCTGATATGCTTTTGTACACCAGCTTAAGTAATTTACCACTCCTCTATGAATAATCATGGTTCCCTTTGGTTTTCCTGTGGAACCTGAAGTATAAATTACATAAGCTAAATTATCTGGAGTTACCCCACTCACTAAATTCTCAATACTTTGATTGGCAATAGTATCCCAGTTATCTAAACAAACAACTTGTGCAGAATGTTCTGGTAAACTCGGTAATACCGATTCACTGGTTAGCAACACTGACATCGCTGCATCTTCCAACATATAAGCTAAACGTTCTGTTGGATAACTCGGATCGAGAGGAACATAAGCACCTCCTGCTTTTAATATTCCCAGTAATCCCACAATCATTTCCAGAGAGCGGTTGATGCAGATACCTACCAGTGTGTCTAGTTTGACACCTAAACTTTGCAGATAATGAGCAAGTTGATTAGCTTTTGCATTCAACTGCTGATAGGTTAACTCTTGTTTGTCAAATACTACTGCGACTGCATCGGGTGTTTTTTGTACTTGTTCTTCAAATAACTGATGAATACATTTATCTTGGGGATAAAATTCTTGAGTCTGGTTAAATTCGGTTAGGAGTTGTTGCAGGTGATGACTAGCATTAATTTTTAACTTACTAATTGCTGCTACAGGATTTTCGACTACACTTGCTAATAATACTTGAAATTGTTCGGTTAATCTTTGGATATCTTCAGAATTATAGGCATTAGCATCATAGTGAAATTCGGCAGTTAAGTTGTTATCTTGAGTAATTACAAGTTTGATTTTATATTTATCAGTACAAGTGTAAATCCTGTCTATTTGAAAATCAACATTTTGAGAAATATTATTCAGTTCTATAAATTCAAAACTCAGAGGTAAAAAAGATTGTTCAGAGTAGTTTTCAGTGGTCGGAATAAATTGTTCCCAAGTAAAATAATCCTGCCATTTAAAAATATCAGATATTGATGCTTTTACCTGTTCTAATAATTCGTTAAACTGCAAGTCTTCCTGAACTTGAAAAGACAAAGGTAAATGTTTAGCAAATAATCCTAAGGCTTGTTCTAAATCTTCATATTTTCGACCATCGCTCACCAGGCCAACTACAATATTTAACTTTCCTGTTAGTCGCCAGATTAATGTCAGCCAACAAGTTAATAAAAAGTCCGATGTTGAGATATCTAATTGTTTAGCTATGTTTTCTACTTTGGTAGCTAAATCTGAATCTATAATATTTTGTTGAACTTTTGGCTGAAATGCTTCTGACTGTTTTTCAAAAGGGAGTTTTAAATTGAAACGATTAGAAATGTCTTGTTTTTCCCAATATTCTTTTCCTAATTTAGCCTCTTCTGCTGCAAGTAATTGATTTTGCCATTCAGCAATATCAGCATATTGTAATTCAGCTTCTGGTAACTCATTTCCTTCTAAACAAGCGATATATTCTTGATTAAGTTCATTGACTAAAAGTTGTAGACTTTTTGAGTCAGCAATTAGAGCAGGTAAAGTAATTAGTAAAGTTTGCTGTTCGGGGGATATTTTTACAAGAGATGCATGAAAGAGAGAGTCTTTTTTTAGCTCGATTTTTTTTTGACTTAAATTTTCCCAAATTTTAGCAATTTCAGCAGTTTTTTGAGTTGGTTCTACTTGAGTTAAATCATATTCTTTTCCCCAATAAATATTACCATCTCTAATAATTTGTACTCCAACAATCATGCCTGGCAATGAATCGAAGTTGGTGCGAAAAATTTCATGGCGTTCAACAATTTTTTGTAAAGCTGATTTGAGTATTTGTAAGTCTACATTCCCAGGAATTGAAATTGCACATTGAGCTAAATATATTTCAGTTTTTTCAGTTTTTTGCAACAACCACAGATGTTTTTGTTGTGGAGAAAGCCCATATCCTTCAGTAATTTCTTGTTCTGTTTCTATAGCCAAATTTTGCATTTTTTTTATCCAATTATATTAATATTGATTCTGGTTATATACCTAATTTAAAATGTGATATTTAGTAGATTAGTTATTAATTAATACAGCAGGTTTCAGACTAATGTGGTAAAATTAACCAAAAAATAAGGTCTCAACCTCGACTTCCCAGCGGAATGCTGCGCAAACAGGCAGAGGTACTGATAACTGATAACTGATTTCCCTACTTCCTTTTTTTAATTTTTACTCTCAAATAAACATCTCCAAAAATAAAAAATGAAATCAATTCCAGATATGAAATCAACAATTTCATTCCCTATTCCCTATTCCCTATTCCCTGACTTCTGCAAGAAGTCTAATGATTCAGCCATTCCTACTACAACTTTCCGCTTGCCAACAAAAGGAGTTCTACCATGAGCAGTTAACATATTATCTAGTAATAAAACATCTCCAGCTTGCCAAGGAAATTTTACGGCTTCTTGCTGATAAATTTCTCGAATCTCATCAAGAATAGATGTTTCAATAGGACTACCATCACCATAATAAGTATTACGGGGCAGTTCATCTTCTTCAAAAACAGATAAAAGTTGCTCTTGAACTTGCTTTGTTAAATTTGAGATATGAAATAGATGAGCTTGATTAAACCATACCATTTCTCCTGTTTTTGGATGAGAAGCAACAGCTTGACAAACTTGATAAGTTCTGAGGGAATTTCCTTCTTGCCAATCAAACTTAATTCCAGCGCGATCGCAATATTTTTCTACTTCGGATTTATCATTAGTTTGAAAAACAGTTTCCCAAGGCAAATCTAATCCATTGCCATAGTTACGGACATACATGATTTTTTTGTCCTGAAACTTTTCCCTAATAGTAGGATTAATACGTTCAAAAATCTTTCGACTATTAGCTATTGGTGTAGCTCCTCCTTGTTCTGATGGTTGAATACAATAAAAACAAATTTTCATCGGCCAACTGAGAGTATATGCCATTTCATTATGCAAAGGAATTGATTGTTCTGGCGGATATTCAGTGGATGTATATACCTGATTACTAACTTGAGTTCTAGGTGTCGAACGGTAAGAATATTCTAACAATTTGCCAAAATTAGATTGCATAAAATTTTCAAATTCAGCAATGCTATTTAATTGGAAATTCCTAAATAAAATCCCCCCCTCTTTTAACAAATGAGTTTCGATTAACTCTCGATTATTATTTGCCCAACTAATTAGATTTAATTTTTCTACAGATGGTTGAATGACGATAGGAAGAGGGCAGTCTGGTTCGAGATAATCAATTTTAATCATGTCTTGGGCAGATAATTTTACCCCTTGTCGCTTGATACTTCCTATTTTTTTTAGACTAGGTTGTTTAAGTATTTCGTTCATAGTTTTTTTAGGATTAGGGTGTGAAAAATTGTTATAAGAAACCTGGTTTTTGAGAGGGAAATGTTAGTATTGTGGGCATTTGAGATAAACCAGGTTTCTCTGCTGGAGTGTGAGAAAATATGGTGTAGGTAGGTGAAGCGATCGCTTCATTCTACCTAAAGATTAAATGTGTTTTACCGAGTAGATTTTGGCTTTCGTTTAATCTTTTTCAGCATTTGGCGACTGTTAGCCTCAAGTTCTTGTTCCTTGAGAAGTTGTTGTCGTTTTCGGTCTGTGTCAACAATCTCTAATAGTTGAGCTAACTGCAACTCCTGAGTATTAGCCACAATACCCTCCAATAAAGTTTTGAGATTTTCTAAGATTTGAACTATAGTCTGCGCTGTAAAACGACTGTCATCATAATCTATCCTCACCAATAACTCTTCACCAGGTGCTACTACCATAGTTAGAGGCGTACTGGTTTTAAGGATATATTGAGACTTAGTTACGCTCACAGATTGACTATTTTGTTTGAGAGAGTCATCTATCGGATAGTTCTCAAACACCACAATACTTTCAAATAAAGGAGTTCCCCCAGGTAATTCGCTCATGCTCTGAATTTCTGCCAGTGGGCTATAGGAATACTCCTGTAATTCCGCTTGATGTTCCTGCAAAGCTTTCAACCAAGACCAAATTGATTCATTGGCAGAAACATTAACCCGCATTGGTAAAGTATTGATGAATAGCCCCACTATATTTTCCACTCCTGGCAAACTGGGAGGGCGGCCTGAAACTGTTACCCCAAACAAAACATCTGACTTACTACTGTAACAACTCAGAAGCACTGCCCACATACCCTGTATTAGTGTGGATAAAGTAAGTTGATGTTCTCGAACCTGAGATTCTAATGCTTTTGTCGTTGCAGATGATAAATGTAATCTTTGTATGTGGTCTATCTGCGCAGTTTGAGAGTTATCGGACTTTGACTTATCCTCCAATAGTGGAGTCGGAGTCTTAAACCCTGATAGAGTTTCTCGCCAAAAAGCTTCTGCTTTTACAGAATCTTGTTGTTGCAACCAGGCAATATAATTTTTATAGGGAACAGGGGTTGGCAGACTGCCGCCCTTACCCAGACACTCTGTTTGATAAAAGTTCAAAACTTCTTGAAAGATAATTGACGATCCCCAACCATCTATCAGAATATGGTGATGGCTCCAAATAAACTTATAAGTTTGCTCCGACACCCGAATCAAAGTACAGTGCATCAAAGGAGCTTGGTTAAGTGCAACACCATCTTGTCTTTGGGTTGTCAGTAAAGTATCCAAATTATTTTGTTGTTCAGCACTAGAGAGGGTTTGCCAGTCCAAATAATTCCAAGGCAAATCTACTTGTTGATGCACTATCTGTAGTGGCTGTTTGCATTTTTCCCAGACAAACATAGTTCTGAGTATTGACTGACGATCTATTACTTTTTGCCATGCTTGTTGGAAAGCCTCAACCTGAAATTCCCCAGATAAAGTTAAGACTAGCTGGTTAAAATAGGTTCCTGAATTTGGAGCAACTAGAACATGGAATAGTATTCCTTGCTGCATGGGAGAAAGAGGATATATAGACTCTATCTTCTTCAGTTTTTCTGCTGCCAAGATTTGGTCGAGTTCCAGTTGGTTTAACTGAGCTAATGGAAAATCTGAAGGTGTATAACCTCCCGCATCTGGGGATAAACAATGTTCTATCAGTTGCTCTAATGCTTCTATGTAATTACGGGATAGCTTTTCGATTGTAGATTCATTATGGAAATTACGGCTATACTTCCAGGTGACTTGCAGTTTTCCTGCTACTACTGCTGCATTAATATCTAATAAATAACTGCGAGTTGCCTCTGGACTATGCTCAGTTCCAATAGATTCTGATGCTATTTGCCAATCGATTTCAGCGGATTGAGTGTTGTCAAGTTGACCTAAATAGTTGAAACAAATTTGAGCTTTGGGTAATGTATTTAATTCAGAGTCGCCACTGAGATAACGTAATATTCCATAGCCAACTCCACGTTCGGGAATACTTCGTAACTGTTCTTTCACTAACTTGAGAGATTCTCCCAGTTTCTTACTATCATTAGTTTGTAGCAGCACAGGGAATAAACTGGTAAACCATCCTACTGTTCTGGATAAATCTATATCTTCAAACAAATCTTCCCGTCCGTGTCCTTCTAAGTCTATCAATACAGTTGATTTCCCTACCCATTGACTCAAGGTTTGTAGAGTTGCTGTAAGTAGCACATCATTAATTTGGGTATTGTATGCTGAAGGAACTTCCTGTAAGAGAGAACGAGTTTTTTCTACGCTGAGACTCTCTGAAATTTCAGCTTTGGATGCGACTATGTTTTGCTCTAAACTTACATCATTGTCTACTGGTATCGGGGTGAATTTTGACCAAGGTAGCGATCGCCAATAATTCAATTGTTGTTGTAATTTTTCTGATTTGGCATATTCCTGTAAACGTAGAGCAAAATCTTGAAATGCTGTAGTTTTTGGCGGTAATTTTACAGTCTGTTCTTTTTCTAATTGCTGGTAAACTTTCAAAAAGTCTTCTAGTAAAATGCGCCAAGAGACTCCATCAACTGCTAAGTGATGAATGACAATTAGTAAACGGCGACCATTATTTCCTAACTCAAACAGCACCACTCCCATTAGCTGCCCCTCTGAAAGGTTCAAGCTCCCTTGTCGGTTGTTGGCTATTTCAGATAAATTTGCCGACTGTTGCGACTTAGGAATATCGGATAGATTTACCACCTCGAATGGTACTATTTCATCAAGTTCCTGGTTTGTTTGCTGCCATCCAGTCTCTGTGCGGGTAAACCGTAGACGTAAAGCATCGTGATGTTCTAATAACTTAGATAAACTTTGAGACAACAATTCTGGCTTGACAGTATCAGGAACTTGCAACAATATTGATTGATTGAAATGATGGGGTTGGGATCTGTTTTGCTCAAAGAACCATTGTTGAATAGGAGTCAGGGGTACTATCCCACTAACTAAACCTTGTTGAGCTAATGTAGTTGTTACACTGTCTGCTACCTGAGCTAGTTGTGCAATAGTTGGATATTTAAAAATCTGCTTGGGAGTAATTTTAATTCCTGCTTGTTCAGCAATAGCATGAACGCGAGAAACAAGTTGAATACTTAAGATAGAATCTCCACCCACTGCAAAGAAATTATCATGGATGCTAACTTTTTCAATCCCTAGTAGCTCTTGCCAAATACTAGCTAAGGTTTTTTCAATAGGTGTCTGAGGTGGAACATATTCAGACGTTCTAGTTAATTCTATATCTGGTGCAGGTAGAGCTTTCCGGTCTACCTTGCCATTGGGAGTTAGTGGCAGAGATTCTAATAAAACAAAGGCAGACGGAACCATATACTCTGGTAATTTTGACACCAGGTAGGGTTGCAATTCTGTGCTACTTAATGAAGGATCGGAGCTAACTAAATAAGCTACCAGTCGTTTATTTCCTGGGTTGTCTTCCCGACTTATAACTACAGTTTGTTGTACTTGAGGATGGCTAGATAGAGCTGATTCAATTTCTCCAAGTTCAATACGGAAACCGCGAATTTTCACTTGGTTATCAATGCGACCGAGATATTCAATAGTTCCATCTGGCAAATATCGAGCTAAGTCTCCTGTTTTATATAACCTCTTCCCTTCTGACTCCGTACGGACGTTGCATGCAACGTCCCTACCTCCTGATTCCTTCCAGATAATAAATTTTTCTGCCGTCAAGTCTGGTCTGTTGAGATATCCTCGTGCTAAACCTGCGCCACCAATGTGCAATTCTCCTGCTACTCCTATGGGTACTGGTTGATGATTACGGTCTAGGATGTATAGTTGAGTATTCGCTATCGGGCGACCTATAGGAACTATTTCTTGGTAAGACTTTTCAGGTTTAACCTGATAGACGCAACATCCTACTACTGTTTCGGTAGGTCCGTATTCATTAATTAGCTTTGTTTCTGGAGCATTGTTTGACCAATATGATAAGGTTTTCACTGGTAATGCTTCACCACCAATGATAAATGCTCTTGTTTGATTAGATGCTTTTTCTGGTGGTATTAGAGTGTTAAGTATCTGTAAGTGAGCTGGCGTGAGTTTAACTAAACTCAAATTATTCTGGGAGCATAGAAGTTGACTCAGAGCTTCAATTTCATCTTCTTCAGGTAATAAGATTACTTGTTTACCTTTTAATAACGGAGAGAATAGAGAAGTGATAGTGGCGTCAAACCCAATAGAGGAATTGACTGGAACTCCATTTCCTTCCGTGAGTTGATATGTTTGGGTACACCAACTTAAATAATTTACTACTCCTCTATGAATAATCATGGTTCCTTTTGGTTTACCTGTGGAACCTGAAGTATAAATTATATAAGCTAAATTGTCTGGAGTTACTTCAGTGAGAGGATTATCTATACTTTGCTGGGCAATAGTATCCCAATTGCTATCTAAACAGATAACTTGTGCAGAATGTTCTGGTAAATTAGGCAATACTGATTCACTGGTTAGCAACACTGGCAATGCTGCATCTTCTAACATATACCCTAAGCGTTCTTTTGGATAACTGGGGTCAAGGGGAACGTAAGCTGCTCCTGCTTTTAAGATGCCTAGTAATCCTACCATCATTTCTACAGAACGGTTAATACAAATACCGACAAGTGTTTCAGGTTTAACTGCTAAAGTTTGCAAATAACGAGCAAGTTGATTAGCTTTAGTGTTTAGCTGCTGATAGGTTAATTGTTGTTCTTGAAATACGACGGCAACTGCATCGGGTGTTTTTTCTGCTTGTTCTTCAAATAGCTGATGGATACATTTGTCTGAGGGATATTCAACTGCTGTATTATTCCATTCTACAAGTATTTGATGTCGCTCTTGTTCCGTTAGTAGAGGCAGTTCAGCAATACTTTGTTCTGGATCGCTAACAACTGCTTCTAATAACTGCTGAAAATGCTCTCCCATGCGAATAATTGTAGTCGCATCAAAAATGTCTGTTTTATATACTAAATATGCTTCAAGTTCAGTTTCTGTCTCTCTTACAGATAAAGTTATATCAAACCTTGCTGCCATATCTTTCTCATTCATAGGAGTTAAAGTTAAACCAGGTAACTCCAGTTTTTCTGACAGTGCAGTTTGGAAATCAAATAAGACCTGAAATAGAGGATTATAACTAAGAGAACGTTCTGGTTGTAAAGCTTCTACTAATTGCTCAAAAGGTACATCTTGACGAGCATAACTTTCTAGAGTCACCTGTCGTACTTGTTTTAATACATCCAAAAAACTAGGATTACCTTGCAATTGAGTCCGCAATACTAAGGTATTTATAAAAAAGCCAATCAATGGTTCAATTTCCGAGCGATCGCGATTAGCAGTAGGAGAACCTACTACAATATCATCTTGGTTACTGTAGCGCGAGAGTAAAACTACAAAAGCACTCAGTAAAGTCATAAATAAAGTTGCCCCAGATTTTTGACTCAGGGTTTTCAACTTCTGAGTTACTGTAGAATTTACCTGAAATGATTCGATACTACCTCGGAAAGTTTGAATAGCTGGACGGGGGCGATCGCTAGGCAATTCTAATAATGGTGGTGCCCCTGCCAACTGTTGTTTCCAATAGTTGAGATTAGCTTCTCGCAATTCTTGGGATAACCACTGACGTTGCCAGTAAGCAAAGTCAGCATATTGAATAGATAACTCAGGCAAAGTCGAAGGTTTTCCTTCTGAAAATGCTTGATAAAGACTAGATAATTCTCGGATGAATATTCCAGTTGACCAACCATCTGTAACTATGTGGTGCATTACCAGCGACAAAATATAAGATTCTGTTTCTAACTTGAGTAGAGAAACTCGCAATAGGGAATCATTAGTCAAGTCAAAAAGTCTTGCTTGCTCTTCTTTTACTATTTTTTGTGCAGCAGTTAATTTGTGTTCTTCTGGCAATGACTCTAAATCAATTATTGGAAAACTGAAGCTAGATGGAGCATTAATTATCTGTATGGGATTTCCATTTTTTATCACAAAATTTGTGCGCAAGATTTCGTGACGGCGAACAATTTCCTCAATCGTTTTTTCCAGAGCAGAAATATTGAGTTTGCCTTTTAGCTCTAGTACGCCATAGTTATGATAAGCAGTAGTTTCTTCCTCAAAGCGATCGAGAAACCAAAGTCGTTGTTGGGCAAAAGATAAGGGAATATCAATATCTCGTGAAATCGGTTCAATAGGAGGTAATTGTAATTTTTCTCCTTTAAAATCATCTATAGCTTTACTAAGTTCTCCAACTGTGGGGAAGTCAAACAAATATTTGAGGGGAATTTCTGTTTTAAATGCTATTCGTAACCGAGAGATAACTTGGGTTGCTAATAAGGAATTGCCTCCCACTGAGAAAAAATTATCGTGGATACCTATTTTTTCTACTTTTAATAGTTGAGACCAAATATTAGCTAAAAGTTCTTCTGTCGGGTTGCGGGGGGCAACAAAATTTTCTAATTCCCGACGAATACTGTCAGGTTCAGGCAAAGCTTTTTTGTCAATTTTGCCGTTGGCAGTAAGTGGTAAAAATTCTAGTTTGACAAAAGCTGATGGGATAGCATAGTCTGCTAATTTTTCTTGGAGAAACTGACGTAAATTATTAGGAGAAAATTGTTTTTTAGTAGGTACGAAATAAGCAATTAAACGCTTATTGCTAGAATCATCTCCCTTGACAATAACTACAGCAGTTTGTACTTCTGGATGGGAGGCGATCGCTGCTTCTACTTCTCCCAACTCTATACGAAAACCACGAATTTTAACCTGGTTATCAATACGTCCGAGAAATTCAATATTCCCATCTGGTAAATACCGAACTAAATCACCCGTTTTATATAGGGAAGAATCCCCCCTAACCCCCCTTGATAAGGGGGGGACATTTTCCAGTATCTCCCTTGATAAGGGGGGAACATTTTCCAGTCTCCCCCTTTCTAAGGGGGACGGAAGGGGGATAAATTTTTCCGCTGTTAATTCTGGACGGTTGAAATAACCACGAGCTAAACCTGCACCTCCAATATGAAGCTCTCCAGGAACCCCAACCGGAACAGGTTGCAATTTTTGATCTAATACATAGACTTGAGTAGTATCCACTCAATATGATGGGGTAGGGAATGATTATAACTGCCAAGACCAATCA
>NZ_JBNHEP010000069.1:0-4728 GCF_050015995.1 Dapis brunnea BLCC-M229
CAATCTTTATTAGGGCAGCAGTTAAAGACTTTAGTTGATGATTTCCAATTTCAGAAAATTAGACAACTTCTTGAATCTATTTTATAGCGTTTCTCAGGCTAATGAGGTACACCTATTTTTATTTCTTTTCTATTCCCTATTCCCTATTCCCTATTCCCTGTTCCCTATTCCCTGTTCCCTGTTCCCTAAAACAAAGGAATTTTCTACCTCACCAGGATGGAAATTGCTATATGACTAATTATTCTTGAAAATATTCAAAATATAATTATGATTCAACCTAATCATTTACCAAAACAAAATTTAGAAGCTACAATTCTCATTGTTGACGATCAAATTTCAAATTTAAAAGTTTTAGCAAATTTCTTAAAAAACAACAATTATAAAGTCAAAAAAGCTATTAATGGAGAAAATGCTCTGATTGCAGTAGAAACTGATATGCCGGATTTAATTTTATTAGATATAAAAATGCCCAGCATGAATGGTTATCAAGTTTGCCAAAAATTAAAATCTAATCCTCAAACTCAAGATATTCCAGTAATTTTTATTAGTGCTTTGAGCGAAGCATTTGATAAAGTCAAAGCATTTGAATTGGGAGGAATAGACTATATTACTAAACCTTTTCAGGAAGAAGAAGTTTTAGCAAGAATTAGTAGTCAGTTAACTATTAAAAGACAGTCAAAACTCTTAGAAGAAGAACATAAATTATTAAAGATAAAACAAGCATCATTAGAAAAAGAACAAAAAAAACTTAAGCAAGAAATTAAATACAGAAAAGAAATAGAAGAAATTTTATATCAATCAAGGGCAATGATTTCTAGTATTGTCAATAGTTCCCTTGATGGGATTGCCGCTTTAGAAGCAGTCAGAAATCCAAAAACTGGAAAGATTGAGGAGTTTCGCTGTTTAGTGGTTAATCCTCTTATTGCAGAAGTTTTTAATCAAGAAATGGAGAATTTAATCGGTAAGTTGATTTTTAAAAGATTTATTCATAAAATTGACCCTAATTTATTTCCCGCCTTTGTTGAAGTCGTAGAAACAGGAATACCTTTAGAAAAAGACTTTACTTATGAACATAAACAAGAGCAAAAATGGTATCATTTCATTGCCGTTAAATTAGCTGATGGTTTTGCCATTACCGTAAGAGATATTACGGTAAGGAAAAAGCTAGAATTAGAACTAAATTATCTCGCAACCATAGACGGATTAACAGGAATTGCTAATCGTCGTAATTTTCAGGAAACTATAGTCAAAGAATGGCAACGTTGTCAAAGAGAAAAGCAACCTTTATCTCTGATATTATTCGATCTGGATTATTTTAAATTATATAATGATTTTTACGGACATCAAGCTGGAGATAATTGTTTAAAGCAAGTTGCCCAAGCTGCAAAGAATGTATTAAGTCGTTCTTACGATCTGATTGCTCGTTATGGGGGTGAAGAATTTGTGATTCTTTTGCCTAATACAAATCAGGAAGGGGCGAGTTCGATCGCTGAACTTATCCGACAAACTCTTCACAAAATAGCAATTCCTCACAAAGAATCAAAGGTAAGTTCAATTGTTTCTGCTAGTCTGGGTATTGCCAGTATCATCCCTAGTTCGGAAAGTTCACCGGATGCTCTGATTACAATGGCGGATAAAGCTTTGTATATAGCGAAACAAGAAGGGCGCGATCGAGCGATGATTTATACTCCATAAAAAATGAAGAGGAAGAAAAATTCAAGCTATGAATTAGGAGAAACTTTAATGAAGTCAGAAGTTAGAAGTCAGAAGTCAAAAGTTGTTTTTGAATTGTTATAAGAAACCGGGTTTATGTGAGGTAGATGTTGGTATAGTGGGGCATTTAATAAAAACCCGGTTTCTACGTTGATTTATACCGATACTACCGGATTTGATATTAGACCCAATTATTTTGAGAATGCTATGAATACTATATCACACAAAAATTGCGAAGGAATTATTTTAATAGTTGATGATAACCTGCAAAACTTAAAAGTTTTAGCGACTCTTTTAAAAAATCATAATTATCAGGTAAGAAAAGCCATTGATGGGGAAAGTGCATTGCTTTCTATCGAAACTGATATTCCCGATCTAATTTTATTAGATATTAAAATGCCAGAACTCGATGGCTATCAAGTTTGTGCACGTTTAAAAGCGAATCATCAAACTGAGGAAATCCCTATAATTTTTATTAGTGCTTTAAATGAACTTTTTGATAAAGTAAAAGCTTTTGAAGTAGGAGGAATAGATTATATCACCAAACCTTTTCAAGAAGAAGAAGTTTTAGCAAGAATAAAAAGTCAGTTAACAATTCAAAAACAAAAAAAACTACTAGAAAAAGAAAGAAAATTATTAAAAACAGAACAAGATAATCTTAAAGAAGAAATTAGACAACGCAAAGAAGCAGAGGCTATTTTATATCAATCTAGGGCTTTAATTTCTAGTATTTTAAATTCTTCTGTTGATGGGATTGCAGCTATGGCAGCATTAAGAGACAATAGGACGGGAAATATTATTGATTTTTCTTGTTTAGTTGTTAATCCAATTATTGCTAGAGCTTTTAATCGAGAACCACAAGATTTAATTGGTAAAATAGTGGTTAAAAAGTTTTTAGATAGAATTAATTATGATTTATTTCCTAATTTTGTTAAGGTGGTAGAAATTGGAAAATATTTAGAGCAAGATATTTATTATAATGACGAAAAAGAAGGAAAATGGTATCATTTCATCGCTGTTAAATTAGGAGATGGTTTTGCGATTACAGTCAGAGATATTACAGAAAGGAAAAACTTAGAATTAACCCTAGAAGAAACAAATAAAGAATTAGAAGCTTTTAGTTATAGTGTAGCTCATGATTTACGGAATCCATTAGGAAATATTGAATCATTAATTGATTTTCTCCAAGAAGAATATAAAAATCATGATCATCCCACTCAAAGCTCTCAAGAAATTTTTGATGTGATTTCTCAATCAACTGCTCGGATGCAGCAAATTATTAAAGATTTACTGCTGTTATCAAAGGTTAAAAAAAGTGCCATAACTCTTGAATTAATAGATTTAAGTAATATAGTTGAAGACATATTAATGAAACTCCAAAGAAAGGAACCACAAAGAAAAGTAGAATTAGTAATTCAGCCCAATATTATAGCTAAAGTAGATGAAAATTTTTTCACAATTGCTTTAGAAAATTTAATTAGTAATGCTTGGAAATACTCATCTAAAAAAGATGTTACTTATATTGAATTTGGACTTTTATCCGGAGAAAAACAAAATTTAGATGCAATCATTAGTCAATGCTCTTTATATTATAAAGACAAAAACTTATGTGAGCAAAAATTAGATAGAATTTATTTTGTTAAAGATAATGGAGCAGGTTTTAATATGGAAACCGCCCAAGAATTATTTACTCCTTTTAAGCGCTTCCATTCAGATAATGAGTTTCCAGGAATTGGTATTGGTTTGTCAATTGTGAAAAGAATTATTAATCGTCATCAAGGCTTAATTTGGTGTGATTCTCAAGTAGGAGAAGGAACAACTTTTTATTTTACTCTAAACGACTTTGTTGCTTGAAGAAGGAATAATGGTACTTATACCAAATGCAAAAAAGGGAGTAGGGAATAGGGAGTAGGGAATAGGCGAAGAAACAATTATACTATATTCTTTTAAGAAACATTCAATTCTTACATCTGATTCCTGATTGCTATACAAATCTTGCAGTTTGTCTAGATTTCCTGGACTTAAATAATGGTAGCTGTAGGGGCGAACAGCCGTTCGCCCCTACGCCTTTACCCTTAGCAGTACAACTATTAAAGAAATTTTTATATGCCTGGTCTAAATCTTTTAATGATTGTTGTAGTGGAGTGGATGCCACTTCCTTTAACCAAACTAATTCTCGCGCACGCTGTGAATCTCGATTGATTCCAAACATATCGACAACAACCAAATAGTTGATTAATGCGCGTTATTTGTATATAATTTGGATAGATGCGATATTTGTATCTTGCTTTCAATGTTTTTTACCTATTACTCGCACTAAAGCATTATTATAGCATTGGTTGGCATTCCCATAGGACACCAAATTAAAATTATGGTGCGGGTCTTCTGCCAACATTTAGACAAAAGCATACCTCATTAACCTGAAAAACGCTTAAAAACTTACATCACGTTAATAAATTTATAAATAGAAAGTTCAAGTCTGGCAAAGTTTATGGTATTGGGAATAACACACTTGGTATGGTAACTAGAGTAGAATTGGAATTGGAAATCACTTCCCCTAATAAACCTGCCAAATTGGCAACCACTCCCCAATTATTCTGGATATGATTTAGTCATATTAAAAAACTCAAACAAAACAAAGTTTAAAGTTAAGTTCTTTGAAAAATCTTAGGACTTAGACAAATAGACTCAAATATAGATAGGTATAGGTTTTGAGGTCAAAAAGGCATAAATCCTTTTCTGGCTAAGTTTTTCATGGGGAATGATGCCCAAACAGCCTTTTTGAGAGCATTAACGTTATTCCCTCGCCCAGACTGACTTTTCCTAGGTTATGCTACCCAAACAGAGATTTTTTTAATCAGAAAATGTTGATAGCGGTTTTTATTAACTTAACAACTTAACATGGAATACAACTATCAGGTCTGTAACTTATAAAACTGCAAACATACTTATCCTTATTTCGTATCCACTCAATATGATGGGGTAGGGAATGATTATAACTGCCAAGAGCAACTA